>JANPNS010000275.1:0-1545 GCA_031427575.1 Gallionellaceae bacterium | reverse complement strand
CTCCCGCAACCGCTTAATCACGTCCTGTACCAGCACTTCCGGTGCGGAAGCTCCCGCGCTAATACCGACATGGAATTTTCCGGTTAACCATTCCACCTTGAGTTCGCTGGCATTGTCCACCAGGTAGGCAGGTATCTTTATATTGCTTGCCACTTCGCGCAAACGATTGGAGTTGGAACTGCTGGGTGAACCCACAATGATTATCACATCGCATTGCTTGGCCAACAGCTTGACTGCATCCTGGCGGTTTTGCGTGGCGTAACAGATGTCATCTTTCTTCGGGCCGACTATATTGGGAAAGCGTTTTTTGAGTGCAGCAATAATGGCAGCAGTATCATCCACTGACAGGGTAGTTTGGGTTACAAAAGCCAGATTGCTTTCATCTTGCACCACCAGCAACTGCACGTCTGCAGGCGACTCCACCAGATACATGCCGCTGCCCTGCCCCATCGTGCCCTCAACTTCGGGATGCCCGGCGTGGCCTATCATGATGATTTCCTTGCCGCGTTCCAGCAAACGGGCAACTTCGTTATGCACCTTGGTCACCAGCGGGCAAGTCGCGTCAAACACTGTAAATCCGCGCGCTTTGGCTTCGCGGCGTACAGCTTGCGATACGCCATGCGCGCTGAAGATGAGAATACTGCCCGCTGGCACATCAGCCAAATCATCAATGAACACGGCGCCCTTGCGGCGCAAATTATCCACCACGAACTGGTTGTGAACCACTTCATGGCGAACATAAATCGGCGCACCATGCAGAGCCAGCGCACGCTCGACCATTTCGATGGCGCGATCAACGCCGGCACAAAAACCGCGAGGGTTGGCAAGTAATAATTCCATCAAATCTTCTCCGGCTTGTTTGTGAAGCTATCCCATAACAACAGTGCCGCACCACAGGTAATAGCGGAATCTGCAAGGTTGAATGCGGGGAAATGATATGACTTCCAGTAAAAATCCAGGAAGTCCACCACATATCCGTAAGCAATACGGTCTATCAGATTACCCAACGCACCGCCGAGTATCAAGGCCAGCGCAAAACAAAACAGCTTCTCCTGTGCATGTTTGCGCAGCAGCCAGGTGATCCATACCGCAGCGATCACGGCGATGGCGCTGAACAGCCAGCGCTGCCAACCGCCCGCATCGCTGAGGAAGCTGAACGCGGCGCCCATGTTGCGAGCATGCACCAGATTGAAGAAATCTGTCACCCTCAGACCTTCGCCATAAACGAAGCTGTTGCTGATCCACAGCTTGGTGATCTGGTCGAGGATAATGATCAACGCAGCCAATCCCAACCAGCGCTTAAGCATACTTGCGCACCTCGCCGCTGCCGAACAGATTGCTCACGCAACGACCGCAGATTTGCGGATGCGCCGCATCACTGCCCACATCAGCGCGGTAGTGCCAGCAGCGTTCGCATTTGACGTGGGCACTAGGGGTTACCAATAATTGTATATCTGGGCTAAGAGTGCTTCTAACTGCCAATGGGTGCCATCCTCTTCTGACTGTTGCTGACGACGTAACAAAGATAAAACGAAGATCATCCTG
>JANPNS010000274.1:0-3244 GCA_031427575.1 Gallionellaceae bacterium | reverse complement strand
GGCGCTTTCAAATACCGTAACCGGTATATGTTGTGCGGCCAGTGTGACAGCGGCAGCCATGCCAGCATAACCGCCGCCAACAATCCCTACATTCAGTTCTTGAGCCACGTCTTGTAAGCCAGCCACAGCTTGCGCAGCGGAGTAAGCGCAATGCGCTCTTTCAATACATGGCAGCCGCTGGCGACGATTTCATCCAGCGTGGCGCGATAGATCGCGGCCATGATGAGGCCGGTGCGCTGGGCTTTGCGGTCTGCGGCGGGAAGCTGCTCGAACGCTTGCCGGTAATAACGCTGTGCGCGTTCTATCTGGAACCGCATCAGCCTGTGAAAGCCTTCGCTCTCGCGCCCATCTAGGATGTCGCGGGTGTGAACACCAAATTGCGCCAGCTCGTCCTGAGGAATGTAAATGCGTCCGCGCCGCGCATCTTCGCCCATGTCGCGGATAATGTTGGTGAGCTGGAAGGCGATGCCGAGATCGTGCGCGTACTTGAGCGTGTTGCGGTCGGTGTAGCCAAATATTTCTGCCGACAGCAGGCCCACCACCGAGGCCACGCGATAGCAATACTTTTGCAGCGCCTCGAAATCGGCATACTGGAGCTGCTGCAAGTCCATTTCCATGCCGTCAATAATTTCATGCAGATGCTGCTGCGCCAGATTAAATTGTTTGACCACCGGCACCAGCGCCTGCGCCACCGGATGCTGCGGCGACCCTTCATAAATCGCGGCCACTTGTACACGCCACCAGGCCAGCGTAGTGCGCGCTGCGTTTACGTCCGAGCATTCATCCACCACGTCGTCCACTTCGCGGCAGAAGGCGTACAGCGCGGTGATGGCGCGGCGCTTGTCCGGCGGCAGGAACAGGAAGCTGTAGTAAAAGCTGGAGCCACTTTGAGCGGCTTTTTCTTGGCAGTATTGGTCAGGGGTCATTTATTTAGTAGGGGCGCGATTTATCGCGCCCAGATTCATTAAAAGAGGGCGCGATAAATCGCGCCCCAACAGCCAGCAAGATAACCCAGTCGAAAGGGCGCAACACGGGGCGATGGCGGAACATGTCGAAGTTGTTTCTTTCCAGCTTGGCAAGAATGCGGTTACCGCCGGCAATGATGAGCCGCATCTCCAGACCGATGCGGCCAGTAAGTATGCTGCCGAGCGGTGCGCCGCTGTTCATCATATCGCGCGCGCGCTGAACCTGGAATTGCATGAGCGCCCGCCAGGCCACGTCCACACATTCATCGGCGATGTGTTGTTCGGTCACACCGAAACGTGCCATTTCGTCCTGCGGTAGATAGATGCGACCGATGGCATCATCTTTTTTCACGTCCTGCCAGAAGTTGATGAGTTGTAAACTGGTGCAGATGGCATCGGAATAAACCAGGTTCTGCGGTGTGCTTTCTTCATACAGATGCAACAACAATCTGCCCACCGGGTTGGCGGAACGGCGGCAATAATCCAGCACCTCGTCGAAATTGGCATAGCGTTTTTTAATCACGTCCTGCGAGAAGGCATCGAGCAGATCGTGGAATAGTTGCAGCGGCAACTGGTGTTGCGCAACGATGTCCGCCACATCGTGGAACAAAGGCGTTTGCGGTGTTTCGTGATTGGCGATGCGCCGCAGTTCGCTGCGAAATGCACCCAGCTTTGCCAGGCGCTGTTCGTTTGGAATGTTGCCTTCGTCGGCGAAGTCATCGGCCTGGCGCGCAAAATGGTAGATGATTGCTACCGCCCGCCGCAGACGCCTGGGTAGCAGGATGGAGGCGACCGGGAAGTTTTCGTAATGATCGACAGCCATGCCGGATTAGATGAGGTCTTCGCGGCTCAACATAAACACGAATTCATCCCCCGCAGTCACATCCAGCCAGGTGAACGGCAGTTTGGGATAGGCAGCTTCGAGTGCACTTCGGTTGTGGCCAATTTCCACAACCAGCACTCCGCCCGGATTGAGATGCGCCGCTGCCTGCTTAAGAATTTCGCGGGTTGCATCCAGCCCGTCAGCGCCGCTGCCCAATGCGAGTTGCGGTTCGTGACGATATTCCTGCGGGAGCGCAGCCATGGAAGGCGCATCGACATAGGGCGGGTTGCTGATGATGACATCGTATTTCTTGCCCTTCACATTAGCAAACAGGTCTGACTTGACCAAGGTTATCCGGTCTTCCAGCCCGTAGTCGGCAACATTGCGTTGAGCCACTTCCAGTGCGCCCGGAGAAATATCCACCGCATCCACATCGGCATTGGGGAAGGCGTGTGCGGCCAGGATGGCGAGGCAGCCGCTACCAGTACATAGATCCAGCACGCTGGTCACGCCCTCGGCGTCATCCACCCAGGGCATAAGCTGTGTTTCCAGCAGCTCTGCGATGAAAGAGCGTGGCACGATGACGCGCTCGTCCACATAAAAACGAAAGTCGCCCAGCCAGGCTTCGTGCGTCAAATATGCGGCGGGCATCTTTTTTTCCACGCGCTGTTTGAGTAACGCTTGCAAGGTATTTTTTTCGTCTGGGGTAAGGCGCGCATCGAGGAAGGGAGCCAATGTGTCCAGCGGCAAATGCAGGGTGTGCAGGATGAGATAAGCCGCCTCATCATAGGCGCTGGCCGAACCGTGGCCGAAGCTGAGCTTGGCTTCATTGAAAGCGCTTACTGCGAAGCGCAGCCAGTCGCGCAGGGTGTGCAATTCATTGGTGTCGCTGAAATTATGCAATGCACTCACGCTTTTTTGACTAACAAATTAACCAGCGTGTGGCGGTAAATTTCGGACAATATATCCAGGTCGGCCACGGCTACGCATTCATTGAGCTTATGGATGGTGGCGTTGAGCGGGCCGAGTTCGATCACCTGCGGGCAGAGCTCGGCAATGAAGCGTCCATCCGATGTGCCGCCACTGGTGGACAATTCGGGTGTGATGCCGGCCACCTGCTTGATAGCAGCGCTGACCGCATCCACCAGATTGCCACGCGGGGTGAGATAGGGCTTGCCGGATAATGACCACAGCAAATCGTAGCTCAGGCCATGCTTATCCAATATGGCGTGCACTCTGGCTTTCAGTTCATCCACCGTGCTGGCGGTGGAGAAGCGGAAATTAAATTCGATCTCCACCGTGCCCGGCACGACGTTGGTCGCGCCGGTGCCGCCGTGGATGTTGGAAACCTGCCACGAGGTGGCGGGAAAGTAGTCGTTGCCCTTGTCCCACTCGGTTGCAGCCAGTTCGGCGATAGCCGGGGCGGCGAGATGGATGGGGTTCTTCACCAAGTGAG
>JANPNS010000273.1:0-2502 GCA_031427575.1 Gallionellaceae bacterium | reverse complement strand
GTACCTAATGCCATATGGGTTTTTGTAGGGCGGATGAGCGCAGCGTTATCCGCCGTATGAGCGACCCGCATTCGGCGGATAACGCTGCGCTCATCCGCCCTACGGCGGGGTTGTTTTGGGAGACAACCCGATAAGCACGGTTCATTGCTGCTATCCCGATAGGGAAGCGCTTTGGTCAGGAAGAGCCTGCTAAGGTGCATTAAATTTTTAATGCACCAAGTCAGGGCGGCAATTTACCCGCGACTCACTTGAATACCCTATTAGCAAGGTGTATTCGTGAGTATCAGCAGGGTGGCACAAAGGTTGCTCAAGGATGGTCACGGGGGATATTTCCCAGACTATTTTTGAGGACAAACCATGCAAAGCAGTTTCTGGAGTGCAGGACACAAGCCGACTTTGTTCTCGGCTTTCCTTTATTTTGATTTGAGCTGTATGGTGTGGGTAATGCTCGGGCCGATGGCGGTGCAGATCGCTGCCGACCTGCATCTCACCCATGTGCAGAAGGGCATGATGGTCGCCACACCTATCCTGTCCGGCGCGTTGTTGCGGATTGTGATGGGCGTATTGGTGGATCACCTCAAGCCTAAAATGGCCGGTCTGATCGGTCAGGTTACGGTGATTATCGCATTGGCTTTTGCCTGGTTCAGTGGTGTACATACTTATCATCAGGTTTTACTGCTGGGCATTGCGCTAGGCATGGCGGGTGCTTCGTTTGCCGTGGCGTTGCCGCTCGCTTCGCGTTGGTATCCGCCCGAGCATCAGGGCACCGCCTTGGGCATCGTCGGGGCAGGCAATTCCGGCACTGCGCTGGCGGCACTTTTTGCGCCGGGACTGGCACTGGCCTACGGCTGGGATAACGTATTCGGCCTGACATTGATTCCGCTATTTTTTGCGCTGGTAGTCTATATGATATTTGTCAAGGACAGCCCGGAGTGTCCGCCAGCCAAGTCGCTGCACCAGTATATGAACGTGTTCAAGGACAAGGATGCCTGGTGGTTCATGTTTTTCTATAGCGTCACTTTTGGCGGCTTCGTTGGCATGGCATCTTCACTCACGCTGTATTTTAACGACCAGTATGGCCTGCCACCGGTCACGGCGGGCTACTTCACCGCCGCTTGCGTGTTGGCTGGTTCGCTGGTGCGGCCCGTGGGAGGAAACGTGGCCGACCGTATCGGCGGCATACGCACATTGATGGTGATGTACGCGATAGCCGCGCTGTTTCTTTTTATTCTCAGCCTGGGCATGCAGCAAGCCTATGTTGCTCTGGCCGTGGCCGTGGCTGCCATGCTCGCGCTCGGCATGGGCAACGGCGCGGTGTTTCAACTGGTACCGCAACGCTTTCGTAAAGAAATCGGCGTGATGACCGGAATGGTCGGCATGGCAGGCGGCGTGGGAGGCTTCTATCTGGCCTCAAGTTTGGGGTATTCCAAGCAGATGACAGACAGCTACCAGGCCGGCCTGATGATATTCGCGGCACTGGCGGTGCTGGCCATGGTTGGCCTATCCAGTGTCAAGAAACGCTGGCGCACGACCTGGGGTTCCTCCACAGCGACCACGGCGCGGGTGTAAGTTTATATGGCTCTAAAAATTATCATCGGCCAGGCCAGCGAAACCGGCCAGCGTGAGCGCAACGAAGATTATTGCGGCGCGGTCACGCCGCTGGACGAGCAGCTTGCCACCAAAGGCGCGCTGCTGGCCGTGGCCGATGGCGTCGGCGGCAATGCGGGCGGGCGCGAGGCGGCGGAAATGACCGTGCGCGGCGTCCTCACCGATTACTACGCCACGCCGGAAACATGGGAGACCACTGCCGCGCTGGACAAGGTGCTGGCCGCGCTCAACCGCTGGGTGCAGTCTCAGGCCGACAGACAGCGCGACCTGGCCGGCATGGCGACCACACTTTCGCTGCTGGTGCTGCGCGGCCAGCGCTACATCCTGGCGCATGTCGGTGACAGCCGCATTTACCGCCTGCGTGGCAGCGAGCTGCACCAGCTCACCACCGATCATGTGTGGGACAGGCCGGACATGCGGCATGTGCTCAAGCGCGCGGTCGGGCTGGATCAACAACTGCTGGTGGATTATGCCGAGGGCGAATTGCGCGCCGGTGACGTGTTTGCGCTGATGAGCGATGGCGTGTGGGAACGGCTGGAGCAGAAAGACATCCACGAAATTTTGCAGCTTTACCACAGCCCGCAGATGGCGGCGGATGATCTGGTCAAGCGCGCTCTGGCGCAGGGCGGGCAGGACAATGCCACGGCGCTGGTGGTGCGCATCGAACAACTGGGCGAAGAAAATCTGGCTGACCTGGTGGCAGAGGCCAAGCGCCTCGGCGTGCCGCATCGCCTCAAGGTAGGCGAGCAACTGGATGACTTCGAAGTGCTGGAGCTGCTGCACGAATCGCGCGCCAGCCTGCTGTACAAGGTCAAAAATCTCGTTAACGGCCAGGTGTGCGTGCTGAAAACGTTGCAACCGCTGCTGGCGGAAGATGCGGATAGTTGCAACGGT
>JANPNS010000272.1:0-3935 GCA_031427575.1 Gallionellaceae bacterium | reverse complement strand
GCTGCCACGGCGATGGCACGCAACACCACAAGACGGCGCAAATGGCTATGTCCGGTCTGGACGGCAGAAATAGGCGGATTCATGACTTCTGATTCTACTAGTTTGGAAGTGGGCGAGGTGCGACACTTTGTCACATTCCGCGCCGCCTCCCCTCCTTTTACAATGGCTCACCCATCTGGCAATGACTCACCCAACAAGAGGAAATAAACATGTCGAAAAAATATTATTCAATCGGCTTCGGACTAATCGGATTGTTCGGCTGCGCAACGGTTAAAGCCGGGTGCAGCAGCATCATATGCTCGTTGGGCATCATCAACCATCATTCATCAACCATCGCTAGAGGAAACAAATCATGGCCCAAATAAATCCCGGCCTAGTTATCGTTACGCTAACTCTGAGCCTCCTCAGCAACGTCAGTTGGGCCGATCACGGACGCGACTTTCTGCTGGTGCAAACCGCCCGTCTGGGCGATGTCGGCAACGTCACTGGCATTGCCCGTCATGACTACACACGCGAGGAAGGCAGCCATGCCTTTGCCTTAGAGCCGCTGCTGTCCTGGGCCGCGCGCGACTGGCTATCGCTGGAAATCAACGGCGATGCCGAAAAGGTGCAGGGCGAAACGTTCCACTACGAAGCCACGGTGCCGGGCCTGCGCCTGCGCTTCGCGCCCAAGGACCAGGCGATAGGGCTGGGGCTTGCCGCACGCTACAGCATCGCCGCCAAGGACGGCGGCGGTGATGCGCTCAAGCTCTCCGGCCTCGGCACCTACCAAGTCGGCGGCTGGCTGTTCGGGGCCAACCTCAACTACAAGAAGCCGGAGGGCGCTCGTCGCGAATGGGGCTATGTGGCGGGCATCAAGCGCGAGCTGCGCCATCACCTCGGCGTGGGGCTGGAAGTGGCCGGCAGCTTCGAGAAGGAGAAAAGTGGCGAAGTGGTGGCCGGGGTTTTCTCCGAGCTGACTCACGATCTGCAAATTAACGTCGGGGTCGGCGCTGGCTTCAACAACGGCGTGGGTATGACTGTCAAAACGGCCTTGATTTGGCGTTTTAGATAGAGCATTGCCGAATATGCCCAACAAGACGCTCCAGCCGACGGCCTTGCCTCCGCTACGCTGCGGCAAGCCCGCAGCTGAGCTTGCACGTTGGGCATCATGATCGGAAAGCTCAGAAATCTCGGAAAGCACTCGCAAGAGATGCTTGCGGTAGCGGGGATTGAAACGGAAGGTCAGCTATGTTGTCGGCTCCGCTACGCTTGTGCCGACCTACCATATTTCACAATTTATTTAGAAATGGAATCACTCCGGAAATACGCCGGTAGAAAGATAACGATCCCCGCAGTCGCACACGATAAACACGATGGTGGCGTTCTCGACCTGACCCGAAACGCGCAGCGCCACGGACAGCGCGCCGCCGGACGAAATGCCACAGAAAATGCCCCCTTCGTGCGCCAGGCGACGGGTCATTTCTTCCGCATCCTGCTGGCTGACGTTCTCCAGCTTGTCCACGCGCTTCGTTTAAAAAATAGTGTTGCAGGAAGCTTATAATTTTTGCAATTCCTTGATCAGTTCCCGCGTATGCAGAATCTTGCCCGCCAGATGGTGATTCAGCAACATGCGCATCAACTGCTTGCTTTGCTGCGCGCTGACTGCATCGCGATAATCATCGGCAGCCATATCTTGCAGGGTTTTGCCCAATACCGGCAAGCCTTCCGTATTTTCCTCATCACGCAGTGCTCCCCGCTCGACAACATAACGATAAACCACAGTCGGCTTTATCGGCTCATTGTTCCCTGCTTCGTGTTCCAGCAACAGCGCATAGCCCAGCTCCTGCAACAGATGTTTTTCAAAACAGCGCAACACAGCGGCATGATCTTGTTCGTGCGCCAGCCGTTGCAGCGTGAGTTGGTAATAATCGAACAATTGCTCATGTGGATCATCGCGCACCATCAGGTTGAGCAACAACTCATTCAAATAAAACCCACACAGCAACGCCGTGCCCTGCAAGTGCGGCTGACCTCCTTGCCATTCGGCCTTATGCAAAGTGCGCAATTCATGTTTGCCAAACCAGCTTAAAGCCAATGGCTGAAAACCCATCAACAGCCCGCGCAAGGCCGAGCGCGGACGTCGTGCGCCGCGCGCTATTAGTGCCACCCGACCTCGCTCACGGCTGAACACCTCTACAATCAAACTGGTTTCGCGGTAGGGATAACTGTGGAGCACGAAGGAGGGTTGATCCTGTATGCGTTGTTTGTCGGTAGCGCTCATTGCCCACCAGTTGCCAGATACATCAACAACAAATACATCCTTTCAGCGATACTCAAGCTGCCTGCCGCTGATGCGACGAAAGTGTGATCAGACATTCAGCCGGAATACCCAGCCCCTCATGCAATCGGCGTATCATCGACAGTGTCAGCGGACGCGTGTAATTCAGCACCTCATACACGCGATTCAGCCCGCCGATCATCGGCTGCAAATCCTTTGGTTTCAAACCAAGACTTTCCATGCGAAACTTGATCGCCACAATTGGATCGGGCAACTCCATCGGATAGTGCTTGCGTTCGTAAGCTTCCACCAGCGTTGCCAACACATCCAGCCGCTCTCCTTCCGGCGTATTGGGCTTTGCCCTCATCAGCGGCTCAATTTCCTTGAGCGCCGCACGGTAATCAGCCTTGGTCTTGATCGGTTTAATGTCCATTTTTCACCTCATATCATTTGCACATCTATCGCGTCATACTGCTTGTGCGTGCCGATGAAACGAATATACACCACACGGTATGCATAGTTGATCCACACCACCAGCCGGTACTTATTGCCCGCAACATTGAATACCACCCTCCCATCCTTCAGGATACTGGCATTGCCAAAATCCGCCTTCACCCCGGCAGGCGAAGCCCAATCCGCCGCCAGCACCTGGCGAAACCACGCAAGGCACGGATCGCGTGCATCCTGATAGTTTGGATTTTTTTCCCAGAAGGCTTTAAGGGTGGATAAAGTAATCACACGCATGGGCGTATTTTAGTCCCGTATTGGGATAGATTGCAATAACAAATATTGTTGCGGTGGTACTTGTAGGGTGGGTTGGGGCAGCGTAACCCGCCGGTAGTTAGAATCGGCGCAATGCAAGTCTATTAGTCCCCGCGCGGTGTCGCATCGTTACATCTTATATCGTTTGTGCGTCCATCGCGTCATACTGCTTTAGCGTGCTGATCAAGCGGTTAGGCCCGGTTCGCGATATGCTTGAGGATAACTGACGGATTGCCCATCTCTGGTAATAGAGGAGTAATCGCACCCTCTATCTTTCCTAAAAACTCAATAAATTTTCCAGAGATTGCCATGAGCCATAAATTGTCAATATTCCGCATGATTTCAAGTTGCTTGAGTGCATCATGATCTCGATGAGCGGCGACGAAGTTTCTAATTTCAGCAATCTGAGCGTGATTTTCTTTCCGAATATCGCTCAATATTTTCAATACTCCAGAGATCGCCAAGAGGTAATTGTTACCATTTGGCAACGAAGCTGCCGCCTTACGAAATCTGCCACCAAAGACAGATGGAATATCTTCCAGCGCTTCATGCAAAAGTAAGCAAAGCTGCCGCGCATATAGATTTTGTTTTCGCTCATCTACTTCGATTGCGTGGTCATACGCCAACACAGCCAAGTCATAGTGGAGAAGAAGTAGAAAGGACATCGAGTTGTACAGCGTTGAGTATTTCGTGAGTCCAAGTTGATTGGTCTGATGCCACTGAGTTTCAATGGTGGGAAGAATATCCTCAATATGGGCAAGCGCTCTAGCCGTATTCTTGCGGAAGCGTCTGGCGGGCAAGAACCAAATTACTCTTTTGATGAGCCTCGCGATTATCTGGTTTGCTGACATGCCGTGTCTAACGCTCTAAATACAACGCCAGCAGCCGCCGCAAGATTTCCTCGTCCGGCATC
>JANPNS010000271.1:0-5334 GCA_031427575.1 Gallionellaceae bacterium | reverse complement strand
GCGCCTCTAAAAATTCAAAATCCTAAGCGAGACAAGGCGCGAGCAAAAAATTGCGACGCCGCATATATATGATATGTAAGGAGTAATTTTTTGTGAGCAACGCAGTATCGCGACGGAGTTTGGATTTTTAGAGGTGCCCTAAACATGGCTGCATTGCAAGTGAGCCACCAGGCGACATGGCCTCCTGCTTCCACCCGCCAGCTACAGCGGGGGTTCTTCAACAGGAGATCACCATGTCCCACCCTATCATCAAGCAACAACAGGTTCAAATCCAGACAGGGCAAGTACAACTGGAGGGCAACCTTGCCCTGCCAGACGGCACCCGGGGCGTGGTGCTGTTCGCCCACGGCAGCGGCAGCAGCCGCTTTAGTCCTCGCAATAATTTTGTTGCCGCCCAGCTTTTCAATGCCGGCATCGGCAGCCTGCTGATAGACCTGCTCACCCCGAGAGAAGATGCAAATTATGAAACCCGCTTCGACATTCCCCTGCTGACTGCGCGATTAACGGCGGCCAGCAATTGGCTGCAAAAATACCCGGCCACACAGTCTTTGAGTATCGGCTATTTCGGCGCCAGCACAGGCGCGGCAGCGGCGTTGCAAGCGGCAGCAGGATTAGGGAGCAAGATTGCGGCGGTGGTGTCGCGTGGCGGCCGTCCCGATCTGGCAGGAACGACATTTCTGGCCAAGGTCAGCGCACCGACGCTGCTCATCGTCGGCGGCGATGACGATGTGGTTATCCAGCTTAACCAACAAGCTTATGCGCAACTCCAGTGCAAAAAAGAACTTGTCATCATCCCCGGCGCCACGCATTTATTTGAAGAACCCGGCACCCTGGAGCAGGTCGCCCAGCACGCCGCTACGTGGTTCAACCGTTACCTAGTCTAGCGTTGTGGCGGGGCATGGCTGGAAGCAGCCAATGTGGCGATAACCTCTTCGTCCTCCACCTGCGGGAAATCCATATAAAACTGCCCTACCGCGCGGAAATTTTCGGGCGCTGACAGGCATACGACCCGATCTGCATTGCCGCGAATTTTTTCCAGCGTGTCGGGCGGCGCCACCGGCACCGCGCAAACCAGTTGTGACGGCTTTTTTGCCCTGAGCGCGTGCAGCGCGGCGATCATGGTCGAGCCGGTAGCCAAGCCGTCGTCAATGACAATGACGATACGTCCGGCCGGATCGATAGGCGGCCGCACAGGCGTATATTGGGCACGGCGCCGTTTCATGGTTTCCAGTTGCGTGGCAATTTCGCTCCTGAGATAAGCTTCATCCGCACCCGCTCCGGCTGCATAATCGGCGATATAGGCCCAGCCGCTCTCATCTACCGAACCGATAGCGAACTCCGGGTTGCCGGGCGCTCGCAATTTGCGCACCAGCACCACATCCATCTCGCCGTTAAGTTCATCGGCAATGATCCTGGCCATCGGCACAGCGCCGCGCGGGATCGCCAGCACCAGCGGATTTTTGCCGCGATACTCAGACAGTGCCTGTGCCAGTTGCTTCGCCGCCGCAACGCGATTTGCAAATATCATGTCCATCTCCAGTCGTATCTATTTTGTGCCAGCCCGAACAAACAATAAGCCGAATTTGAACACCGGGGATTGCTAGCGCACAACGTCGGGCGACTTCTTCAGCACCACCTGATCGACCATCACACTCTCGTTGCCATCGCCCAACCACACCTGCCCATCCTGTATCGTGCATTGCAACTGCATGGTACGCTGCGCCAGTTTGGTCATGGCGCGCGTACTCTCCGACGGCAGGTTAATCACGGAGAGATTTTTAAGGCGCTCAAACTGGCTGCTATTTTGCGCGAACCACATTTCGGCAGTGCGCCCGCCATAGGTGTAAACCATTACCTGAATGGCGCGCCCACACGCCTTGCGAATTAGCTTTTCATCGGGCAGGCCGACATCTATCCATAACTCGATCGCGCCGGTTAAATCCTTCTGCCATATATCTGCTTCATCATCGGCGGTCATCCCTTGGCCGAACTCCAGATACTCATGGGCATGCAAGGCAAAAGCCAGCAAGCGCACCATCATGCGCTCATCAGTTTCCGAAGGGGTGGCGGGCAATGGTCAGTGCGTGATCCTGATAATAGTGGCGCTCCATATCGGCGATTTGCAGATTGACTTTGAAGATGGTGGATTTGATGGCCATAAATTATTCCGTCACTTTTCCGCGCAACGCTTTTACAGAACCCCGTATGGTTTTGCTGTCCATACGCTTCCGCTGCGAACTGCGCGTCGGTTTGGTTGCACGGCGCACAGTGGGCAGCACCGCAATACTTTGCACCAGCTCCTTCAAGCGTCTCATGGCCTCGCCGCGATTCATTTCCTGGCTGCGAAACTCCTGCGCCTTGATGATCACCACACCATCCTTGGTAATGCGCTGATCGCGCAATGCAAGCAGTCGTTCCTTGAAATCAGGCGGCAGCGAAGAAGTGGCGATGTCGAATCGCAAATGCATCGCGCTGGAAACCTTGTTCACGTTCTGCCCGCCCGCGCCCTGTGCGCGCACGGCGGTCAGCTCAATCTCGTGATCTGGAATGTTTACGTTGTGAACTATGTACAGCATGAATCTAGCCTACGACCTGAATGCGCACATCACCCAGTGTCACCACCGACCCCGCATGTATCTTGCAAGTCTTGCGCAACTCCACCTTGCCATCCACCGATACCACGCCTTCCGCGACCAGCGCCTTGCCCGCGCCACCGCTGTCGCACACGCCGGTCAGCTTGAGCAACTGGTTCAGCTCGACAAACTCACCGCGCAACTTGAATTCAATTTCCTGCATCATAATTTCACCGTATTATTTTTCATAGCTAGTGGTATCTGGTGCACTAAACAAATTCTCCGATAACTACAGGGCGCCTCTAAAAATTCAAAATCCTAAGCGAGACAAGGCGCGAGCAAAAAATTGAGACGCCGCATATGTATGATATGTAAGGAGTAATTTTTTGTGAGCAACGCAGTATCGCGATGGAGTTTGGATTTTTAGAGGTGCCCTACAACTTTACCGCATGTTCCCGCGTCATATGAAACACCACCTTCGGCCAGCGTTCCTGCGTCAATTTTAAATTGACGCTGTTCGGCGCGAGGTAAGCCATATTGCCCGCGGCATCGTAGGCGACGTTGTGCGACAGCGCCTTTTCAAAATCGGCCAGCATTTTTTTGTCGTCGCAGGTCACCCAGCGCGCGCTATTCACATTGGTGCCGTCGAACACCGCATCCACTCCGTATTCGCCCATCAGACGGCTAGCGACTACATCAAATTGCAACATACCGACTGCGCCCAGAATCAAATCACCACCGCTGACCGGCTTGAACACCTGCACCGCGCCTTCTTCGCCGAGTTGCTGCAAGCCCTTGTGCAATTGCTTGACCTTGATCGGATTTCGGATGCGCACTGAGCGGAAAAAATCCGGCGCGAAATACGGAATGCCGGTGAACTGCAACACCTCACCTTCTGAAAAGCTGTCGCCGATTTGCATGTTGCCGTGGTTGGGCAGACCGATGATGTCACCGGCGTAAGCCTCTTCGACTTGTTCGCGCGATGAGGCCATGAAGGTTACAACATTGGATACGCGGATCTCGCGGTTGATGCGCAGATGTTTTATTTTCATGCCGCGCTCGAAATGGCCGGAGCATACGCGCAGAAAGGCGATGCGGTCACGGTGATTGGCATCCATGTTGGCTTGAATCTTGAACACGAAACCGGAAAATTGCGTCTCGGTGGGCGCGACCACACGCACCGTGGCATCACGCTCGCGCGGTGCAGGTGCCCACTCCAGCAGGGCGTTGAGAATTTCACGCACGCCGAAGTTGTTGATGGCGGAGCCAAAAAACACCGGGGTTTGCGTGCCCGCAAGGAAGGCTTCAAGATTGAATGGATGGGACGCGCCATGCACCAGTTCCACTTCCATCTTGAGCCGTTCGATTTCCTGCGGGAACATCTCGGCCAGGCGCGGATTATTGATGCCCTTGATGATTTCAAACTCTTGATCGGCGCGTTCTGCGCCCGCTTCAAACAACATGATTTCGTCGCGCAGCAGGTGATACACACCGCGAAATGTCTTGCCCATGCCCAGCGGCCAAGTCACCGGCGCACACTGGATTTGCAACACCGACTCCACCTCGTCCAGCAGCTCCAGCGGATCGCGCGTCTCCCTGTCCATCTTGTTCATGAAAGTCACAATCGGCGTGCTGCGCATGCGGCACACATTGAGCAGCTTGATGGTCTGCGTTTCCACACCCTTGGCCGCATCAATTACCATCAGCGCAGAATCCACGGCGGTCAGCACGCGGTAGGTATCCTCAGAGAAATCCTGGTGGCCCGGTGTGTCGAGCAGATTCACCACATGGCTGCGATACTCGAACTGCATCACCGAACTGGCCACGGAAATGCCGCGCTGTTTCTCAATGTCCATCCAGTCAGAAGTAACGTGGCGGCCGCTCTTGCGCCCCTTGACCGTGCCCGCCAACTGAATCGCGCCGGAGAACAGCAACAGCTTTTCGGTGAGCGTAGTCTTGCCCGCGTCCGGGTGGGAGATAATGCCGAACGTGCGGCGGCGCGCCACTTCGCGCGCAATCAATTCGCGTGGCACGGCAGCTGGTTCGTTCAGGGTCTGGTCAAGCTCAGTGGACATGATGAAAAGCGGTGGAAAAAGGGCGCAAGTTTAAAGGCTATGGGGTGGAATGTCTAACGATGGGCACAGCGGGGCTGGGTGCAACGGGAAAACAAGGAAAAGAAAAATGAAAAGGGCTCTGACCCCTTAAATAGATTATAAATAGATTAAAGGTAATGTCAAAAGACAAAAGATTTATACACTCCCTGCTAATTTGTGGGGCAGATTGCAAATGAGCGGTGCAGCGCCACAGTAATTGAAGTAACAAATCACGAAACTAGGTTATCAGGCTTGCATTGCAGAATTTAGCAATGTAAGCCTGAACCTTCACCCTTCCCGGTATCAAGCGCTGATATCCATCCTTCTGGCCCATGCAATCCCAGAGTAACAAAGGGCTCTGCCCCCTTAACTAACTGTGCTTAACTGTGTTTAACTATTCTTAATTGTGCTTAACTGTACCATTAACTGCTCTTAACTGCTTACTCTGACCCCTTAATTGCTGACCCCTTAACTGCTAAAAATTCAGAGTTCGCCCAAATGCAAGGCGCGGAACCTTTAGATTATACTGGAGGGCACCTCTAAAAATTCAAAATCCTAAGCGAGACAAGGCGCGAAAGAAATTTTAGCGCGCCGCATATGTTTGATATGTAAGCGTTAAAATTTCTTGAGCAACGCAGTATCGCGACGGAGTTTGGATTTTTAGAGGT
>JANPNS010000270.1:0-8478 GCA_031427575.1 Gallionellaceae bacterium | reverse complement strand
CTCAGAAAAGCGGCACACCGCAACGTCGATGATCTCTGGAGCGAAATCGGACAACTCCTCAATGCCTTTTCCCCAACCGAGTGTGCCAATTATTTCGCATCATCTGGCTATGTATATAATTAAATCAAAAATGCTCTAGTGCGGCTAGGAGCCGAAGACGCAGCCAACGCAGTGATCGTTTTTATCGGGGATTGGAATTAGGCATCAGGAGTGAAATGCATGGATCGGCTGATAGCATTCTCAAGATACTACGCAAATGAAATTACGGCATTTGCTGCCTGCGGGGCGCTTATTCTTGCCGCAATAACTCTCTGGTATCTCAAGCTCGGTAGGGCGGAAAGCGTAGCGCCTTCCGCCGAATTAGCAAACGTAGCCCGGATGGAATGAAATACTGAGACATTGACGCTACTCGGAACCCGCTTTGCCCCTTTCGGATTACTCGCTACTCGCTGTCTTTGGCGGAAGGCACTACGCTTTTCCGCCCTACCAACTGCAATTAATCTGTTTCGCTACGCTCTGAGGATTTCTCACGCAGCTTAGCGCGTAGAGAATCGCGTAACTTTGTTGCCACCCATCCTGCACGTCACGCACCATTATCACTTCTCCCGATTACTCCCCGCCACCATTTTGTACTCGAACAAACGGCACTCAATCGCGCCGTTGAACAGCGGCGTGCGGCGCGAGACAGACAAACGTATAAACTTAGGCATGCGTAAGTCGGAAGTGAACAGATAGGCATTCCAGCCGCCGAATTTTTTCTTCAGCACATCGCCCAGCTTGGGGTATAGCGCCTCCAGTTCCTCCAGATTGCCCATGCGCTCACCGTAAGGCAAATTGGCCACCAGTACGCCGTGGTCAACGGGTGCAGAAATCTCCAGCACGTTGGCCTGGTTGAGCATGACGGCCGGGCGCAAGCCAGCGTACTCCAGATTGAGATGCGTTGCCTTGAGTTCATCACCATACAAATCACTGCCAAAAATCGGCAACTCGACAGCGGGTTTTTGTGCCGCTTGCGCCTGGTTGCGCATGTCATTCCATGCAGCGGCATCAAAATTTTTCAGCTTCTCAAACGCAAAACTGCGCCCTATGCCGGGAGCGATGTTGAGCGACATTTGCGCCGCCTCGATGAGGAAGGTGCCGCTGCCGCACATCGGGTCGAGCAGCGGCGTACCCGGTTGCCAGCCAGCCAGCATTAAAATTCCCGCCGCCAGATTTTCACGCAGCGGCGCAATATTGGTGTGCTGGCGCGCGCCGCGCTTGAATAGCGCATCGCCGGAGGTATCCACATACAGCGTCATGCGGCTTTGTTCGAGAAAGGCGTGAATGCGTATGTCCGGCACATGCGTATCCACGCTGGGACGTTCACCGGTGAGCGCGCGGAATTTATCGCATATCGCGTCCTTTATTTTCAGCGTGGCGAAATCCAGACTCTTCAGCGGGCATTTGATCGCCGCCATGTTGACGCGGATGGTGCGCGAGTTGTCGAACCAGTCGTTCCACGGCAAGGCATAGGTCGTATCGTATATGTTCTGCTCGCTCTGATAATCCGCCATCGCCACTCGCCACAGCACGCGGCTGGCAATACGGCTGTGCAGATTGACGCGGTAGCCTAGCGGCCACTCACCGGAAAAATGCACGCCGCCATCGGTCGCGCGCACACCTTGCGCGCCCAGTGTTACAAGCTCGTTCTGTAATACAGTTTCCAGGCCGCGCGGGCAGGGGGAGAAAAAATCGGGCATCTAAAATGGCTTTACAGTAACGAGAATAACGATCACGATCAGAACAATCACCGGGATTTCGTTGAACCAGCGATAGAAAATATGGCTGCGGGTGTTCTGGTCAGCGGCAAATTGCCTGACTAGCTTGCCGCAGTAGTAGTGATAGCCCAGCAAGAGCAACACTAGCAAAAATTTGGCCACCATCCAGCCGCCGCCTATGTCGTAGCCCAGCCACAGCCACAAGCCAAAGCCCACCGCCAGCCAGGCTATGGGCGTGACGAAGCGATACAGCTTGTATTCCATTAACTTGAGCCGCGCGATTTCAGCAGGCTCGGTTGCCATCGCGTGATTCACGAAAATGCGCGGCAGATAGAACAATCCAGCGAACCAGCTGATAACAAAAATGATATGGAACGCTTTAACCCACAGCATAAGCTACCTCATTGTGAAAGCCGTCGCCGGAACAACACCAGCGACACATAAAATCCGCATACAGTATAGCCGAGCAACACCAGCAGATGCAGCAGCAGATCGGTAGGCAATAATCCATTCATTAACGGTCTGGCGATGTCCACTGCGTGTGACAGCGGCAGCACAGATGATACAGCTCGCAGCAATGAGGGTAATTGCTCCACCGGAAAAAACACGCCGGACAAAAGCATCGTAGGAGTAATCACCAGCGTAAAGTAATACATGAAAAAACTGTAGCTGGGTGCCAGCGCGGTCATGATTAAACCGATTGCGGCAAAGCATAGCCCCACCATCAACGATAGCGGAATAAGCCATAGCGACAGCATGGAATGCGATAACCCCATTGCCCAGATCACGGCCAGCACAGCTAGTCCGGACAGCAGGCTCTTGCTGGCTGCCCACAGCACTTCCGACAGCACAATGTCATCCAGCGTGACCGGCGTATTGAGTATGGCCTCCCAGGTGCGCTGCTCGTGCATGCGCGCAAAGCAGGAGTACAGCGCCTCGAAAGTGGCGCTGTTCATCGTGCTGTAGCACACGGTGCCAGCGGCGAGGAACACCAGATAAGAAGTGCCGCCCATTTCTGGCAACAAGCTGCCCAGACCCAGACCCAGACCCAGCATGTAGATCAGTGGATCGGCCAGATGACCGAGAATGGAGGTCGCCGCCATTTTTTTCCACACCAGAAAATGGCGCTTCCAGATCGGGATGAAGCGCAGGCTCAGTTGTGGCAGGGCAAAATGATTGGTATTCATTTCAAAGAAGCTTATGTACTAAGCCATTTGTAGCCGTAGGAGCCCGATTCATCGGGCGATTGCTCACGGTTAATCGCCCGATGAATCGGGCTCCTACAAAGGCACTTTCCAATAAAGAATTATTTGGCCTCATTCGCGCATCTCCCTTCCGGTCAATTTCAAAAACACATCTTCCAGATTCGCCGGGCGATGCAAATAGCGCAACGCACTATGTTCACTGAGGTGCGCCAACAACGGCTGCGCATCGTCCACATAGCAAAAAGCAGTTTCGCCGCTGACTTCAAAACGCCGCGAAAACTGCGCCGCGTGTTGGTGAGCCCACTCGGTCACCTGTTCACCAAATATCTCTACCACCTGCGGCTCGATGTGCTGCTGGATCAGGGCTTGCGGTGTGTCCTGCGCAATCATGCGCCCCTCATCAAGAATAGCGAGGCGGTGGCACAAACGTTCGGCTTCATCCATGAAATGCGTAGTCAGCAGCAATGTTTTCCCTTGCGCCGTGAGTTCACGCAAACGCTGCCAGATTAGATGGCGCGCCTGTGGGTCGAGGCCAGTAGTTGGTTCATCCAGAAAAATTATATCCGGGTCATTCACCAAAGCGCGCGCCAAGGTCAGGCGGCGCTTCATACCACCGGACAGCGTAGGAATTTTGGCATCGCGTTTAGCGGTGAGATTGGCGAAATCCAGCAACATCGGGATGCGCGCCTCAATCTCGTCCTCTGTCATGTCAAAATAACGGCCATACACGCGCAGATTTTCGGTCACGGTAAAATCGGGATCCAGATTATCCATCTGCGGCACCACACCCACGCGCAAACGCGCCACGCGCGCCTGTTGCGGCACGACGTGTCCCAGCAAACTCAACTCACCTTTGTCGGCCTCGATCAAACCCAGCAGCAACCGCAGCGTGGTCGTTTTGCCCGCACCGTTGGGGCCGAGCAAACCATAGCATTCGCCGCGCTGAATGTCCAAGCTGAGTCCATCCACCACGCGCAACCCGGCGTAGGATTTTTGAAGGTTTTGTGCGTGTATGACGGCGTTCATAATGGGTGCTCAATGAAATGCTGACGCACAATTTCTTTTAATTCTAGCAGGCGGCCATGAAATAAGTGTCCTGCCCCCGACATGATTGTGATCGGCAAATGCTGCGGCTGCGCCCACTGTATTACTTCGTCCAACGGCACGACCTCATCCTGATCACCGTGTATAACCAGCGTATCCGGCGGCACATCAGGCATACTGAATCGCCCCACCGCCGGTGCGACCAACACCATGCGTCGCGGATGCAAGCTCTGTGCCGCACGCGCCTGCACATATCCGCCGAAAGAAAAACCAGACAGAATTAGCGGCAACTTACCATATTCGCTCTTGCCATATTCGTTCAGGGCATACCGCGCAACCGCGATAGCATCCTCCACCTCGCCGTTGCCATGATCATATACGCCCTCGCTTGCACCCACCCCGCGAAAATTAAACCGCAGCGCGACAAAGCCAAGCTCAGCAAAGGTTTTAGCCAACGTGGTCACGACCTTGTTCTCCATCGTGCCTTCCATAGTCGGCAACGGATGCGCTACCACGGCGATAGTGCGCGGGGCGCGGTCAGGTAGGTGGGTGATGCCTTCGAGGTTTCCCGCAGCACCGTGGATGGAAAACTTTTTCAGGGTGGGCATTTAAGTCTACTGTAACGTAGCGGAAAGATTAAAAAGTTAATGAGACATTCCGGAAGCAGGCATAGAAACGGGTGTCAACTAGAAGTCGTTTAATGCCCATCGGACTATGGCGATATTGACATATCTAAAACAACAGGCAATGAGCCACAATTGCACAGCTTTAAAGGTGGCAGATGAAATGAAACAAGCCCGTCTGCGAAACAACTTGCTGTGTTTGATTTCGGTTCAAAATCTACTTCTTTGAACTGCCCGGGTTCCACGACGCTAGCAACAACAGTAAATTTATCAACGCTGGCATTTTTCTTTGCGAGACATTCTTTCATTAATTCGGACATTTTCGTACCGATAGAAGGAAACATTTCTTTGTAAAGATAATTGGATATTTCCTTTTGATTTTCAGCTGCTTTAGCAAGGGCAGCCCGCTCTGAAAACGAAGGAGATTTGCTACTGCAGCTAATGGAGTTTCCAACAATTTGAAAACTTGAGACCAGCTCTTTGAATACAGGAAATGCCTCTTCGAAAAGCTGTTGAGTTCTTGAAGTAAGCGTAATTGATATGAATGCACCATCATTATTTTATAAGTAAGCAACAGCCTCACTATTTCCATATTTATCATCGGCAAACAGCTTTATGATTACCTTTTTCCCATCAACTGTAGCTGTTCCACCTTCTTTGATGATTATTTTTGGGCTATTGCTTTTGAATTCGTTTAGATCATTAATGATGAATTGCTCAAAGCTTGTATGGCAGTCATTTGTTGCCGTATTTGCATACATCACAGCTGGTGCAGTTTTCCATGTTTGGGCTGACGGGTAATACACAACTGGTAGGCCGTTATTTTGGACGCTATTGGTATCCATTTTCCATCCAAGAGGTTCGCTAAGTGCAAAGATGACTCCATTCCCTACAACTGTGAATGTTTGCGTACCTGCGTATGCTGATAAGGCAATAGTACTGAATCCAAAAATTATGATCGATCGAAGCATAACTACTCCTTAACACCAATGTATTAGAAATACACCAGTGATGCAAATTAACCGCCGCGCAATCGAGAATCAAATTCAAAGGGTCGAATGACTGTCATACCCACATTTGAAAATGCAGCGGGGTTAGGATTGATAATGATATTACTGGCTTCCGGCATGACTACTGATGGAACGATCATGCCAAGGTGAGTGCCTGCATTAATAAATGCATTGCCGTATTCTACTGCTGCCGTGGAACCGGGGAGGTCGTCCCATCCGGAAGGCAGTTTGGCTACCAGACAACGAAAATATAGATTTTCATCATCCGGCAAATCTATTTTTACCAGTACCAAATCGGCTGGAAGCATGTCACCCGCACGTACTAATGTTTCCATGGCTGATATTTCAGGGGTCATGCCCGCATAGATGACTGCCACACCGGGTGCATTCCACCTGCCGCCGTATGTGCGCGCCCCTATGCCTGTTCGATCAAGTGCATACTTTTTTTTGGCAATACGCCATGCAAGCATTTGGGTGCCTCTAAAAATTCAGATTTCGCCCAAATGCAAGGCGTGGAAAAAATTTCGCCGCGCCGCATATAGTTGATATGTCAGCAAGAAATTTTTTCTGCAACACAGCAGTTGGGATACAACGGAGTTGCTGTGTAGGCTAACCTTCGGGTTATGCCGGAACTAAAATGTGGATTTTTAGAGGTGCCCATTACACAACTCCACCATAGGCGATGGATCCTAGTACCTTCCTGACTTCACCTGCACCTGCTTCGGTGTCCAGCATTGATAGCGGTGTATCGCCTAGAGCAAGATTCTTTTGCGTTAACCAGTTTTTTGCTTTCCCGGCATCACCAAAGACTTTCTCTGCCTGACTTTCGATGATGGCCAAGCGTTCAAGACGCTCGGATTCAATTGGGCCGAGCAAACTGCGACTTTTTATCTTGCGTTCAGCAGTCGCGGGGGACATTCCCATGATCTTTACAAATTGGGCACGCGGCATATCGAAATATTCACTCGCAAATACCAGTACATTTGCAGGTATACCGGCACGAATAAGTTTGATTCTTGCCCCGGCATTTGATTGGGCAACTGAGGTACGCCATTTTTGAAACTTGGCAATATTTGTTATCGCTGAAGTCATGACCGCCTCCTTGTAATCATTTGATAGTTAATTTTATATCATTTGATGCAAGTAAACAATAAAATAATGACCACCCAAGCAAAGTTAAATGTATATCGTATTCACTGCATGCACCGCGCGTTGCCGGGCGGCAATGATGCGATGGGTGATCTCGGTAAAGTCGTCTTTATTGCTGCGCAGGCATCATATTTTCATCCGCTCCACCACGCGCCCGTTTTTCAAATGCTCTTCGATAATTTCATCGAGGTCATGTTCATCTACATAGGTGTACCAGATGCCTTCCGGATAGACCACCAGCACCGGGCCTTCGGAGCAACGATCCATACAGCCGGCGGAATTAATGCGGATGCGATTTTCCGCAGCAGATAGCCCCAGCAACTTGACCTTGTCCTTGACGTAGTCGCGCATTTTCTGCGCGCCCGCACTGTTGCAGCACGCCTCGCCCGCCGGGCGCTGGTTGGTGCAGAAGAAAACATGTTTCTGATAGTGGCTCATGCGGGATTATTTGCTTCTTATGCGCCAAAGGTATCCCAGCATTATAAGGGGGAAAATGAACGCGATGGATTGCGACAGGCCGTTGTAGTTAAGCAGGTGACCGTAATTCCATTGATACAATGGCATAGCATTGGAAGGCGCGCCACTATCCAATATCCAGTTGGTCAACATCAGGTATGCCAGCGTAACCAATGCGGCACACCACAGTATCCACATGCGCGGCAGCCGGATCGCTGCAGCCAGTATCAGTACCCCCGCAAATATGCCGAGTATAGCTTCGCCATTCAACCACAGCAGCAATGCCCAGGATTTGAGCAGCAAGGCAGCGGCAATAAACTTGGCCAATGCGACCAGGCACAGCATCAGAATCAGCGTGCTCACCACATGATTACGGTTACGCAACAAAGTCAGCAGCAACAGTCCCAGCATCAACAAATTAAGCGCTGCCGCCATGCTTTCCATCCAACTGAACGGATCGGGCTGAACTGTGACGAAGGGCGCGCGCACCATCCTGCCGATGAATACGTTGCCCAGCATCGGTAGCGAGGGATTAATTTGCGCGAACATCCACAGCACCACCAGCGCCAAGCCAAAATCCATCTTGCCGCCACCATGAAACAAGCGCAGGCGCCAGTGCGTCAAATGCAGCGTGAACCACGTATGTGATGCGATGCTCACCGCCAGCAATGCCCCCAGCAACGCACCGCAACTGTTGATTAGCAGGTCGAGATTGGAACTGATTCGAACCGGCAAATACATCTGTGCATATTCCATCGCAACGGAGAGCGCTGCCCCACCCAGCGTAGTAAACAGCACGCTCCAAAGCGCTGCGCAATGAGAACGTAGCGCCAGGCCGAGCAGCAGTCCGAAAGGCAAATAGGCGAGCAGATTTGCGGCAACATCAAACCAGGTATATTGCTGCAACAGCGGCATGGTCAGCACAGCGGAAAATTCCAACCCCTGCTCGCGCCAGCCGGAGAACGGTGACAAGCTGAAATACACTATAAACAGCACATAGCCTGCAGCGAGGTAGGTGCGCAGACGAGCGCGCGGAAAGGGAATAGGAAGTTTTTTCATGGCCATATCAAGTTTACCGCTAAGCGACGGTCAGTAGGGCACCTCTAAAAATCCAAACTCCGTCGCGATACTGCGTTGCTCACAAAAAATTACTCCTTACATATCATATATATGCGGCGTCGCAATTTTTTGCTCGCGCCTTGTCTCGCTTAGGATTTTGAATTTTTAGAGGCGC
>JANPNS010000269.1:0-5023 GCA_031427575.1 Gallionellaceae bacterium | reverse complement strand
GCGCCTCTAAAAATTCAAAATCCTAAGCGAGACAAGGCGCGAGCAAAAAATTGCGACGCCGCATATATATGATATGTAAGGAGTAATTTTTTGTGAGCAACGCAGTATCGCGACGGAGTTTGGATTTTTAGAGGTGCCCTTACGTCCTTATTCGCCTCATTCCATTCCTCAATCAAAGATGACACGAAGGCGAGCCGCAGACAGTACAAATGGTACGGCAAGGCGAGGCCGACACAGTCAGGTTTGATTGAGGAATGGAATCACAGGTTCAGCTGCATTTCGCGCTCAGCCTCGGACAGCTCAAAGCCGCGCGTTTCATAATGTTTGAAGATGGCGGCAACGACTGCCTCCGGCTCGTCGATTAATTGAATCAAGTCCATGTCTTGCGCGTCTATCATGCCTTCGATGAGCAAGGATTGGCGGAACCAATCCAGCATGCCGCGCCAATAATCGCTGCACACCAGGATGATGGGTATGCGCCGGGTCTTGCCGGTCTGCACCAGGGTCAGGGCTTCTGACAGCTCGTCCAGCGTGCCGAAGCCGCCGGGCATGACCACATAGGCGCTGGCAAATTTGACGAACATCACCTTGCGCGCGAAAAAATGCTGAAAGGTTTGGCTGATATTCTGGTACGGGTTGTTGTGCTGCTCGTGCGGCAACTGGATGTTCAATCCCACGCTCGGCGACTTGCCATAGAACGCACCTTTGTTGGCAGCTTCCATGATGCCGGGGCCGCCGCCGGAGATCACCGAAAAACCGGCATCCGATAACAGCCGCGCGATATGTTCGGTGATCTGGTAATAGGGATGCTCGGGCGGGGTGCGTGCGCTGCCGAAAATACTGACGGCGGGCTGGATGGCTTTCAGACGTTCGGTGGCCGCCACGAATTCTGACATAATGCCGAACACGCGCCATGCATCTTTCGCATTCCCTGCTTCCGGTATGCGCGAGGCGGGCAGCTTGGACTGGTTGCTCATGCTGGATAAACCCTTTATCAAGAAAATGAAAACACTGCTGTTAGTGGATGGCTCATCTTACCTGTACCGCGCCTTTCATGCGCTGCCGGATTTGCGCAGTCCGCAGGGCGACCCGACCGGGGCGATCTACGGCGTCCTCAATATGTTGCGCAAGTTGCGTGCCGATCACCCGGCGGATTATAGCGCGTGCGTGTTTGATGCAAAAGGAAAAACCTTCCGCGACGACTGGTATCCCGAATACAAGGCACACCGTCCGTCCATGCCGGAAAGTCTGGCGGCCCAGATTGCGCCGTTGCATCAGGCCATCGCCGCGTCTGGCTGGAATATCCTGATGGTGGATGGGGTAGAGGCCGATGATGTGATCGGTACCTTGGCGCAACAGGCCACGCAAGGCGGAGCGCGCTGCATCGTGTCCACCGGCGACAAGGATTTGACGCAACTGGTGAACAGTCAGGTGGAGCTGGTCAATACCATGAGCAACGAGCGGCTGGACGAGGCAGGCGTGCTGGCCAAATTTGGCGTGCCGCCTGAGCGCATGGTGGATTACCTGACCCTGATTGGTGACAGCGTGGACAATGTGCCGGGCGTGGCCAAGGTCGGCCCCAAGACCGCCGTCAAATGGCTGGCGCAATACGGCACGCTGGATAATCTGGTGGCGCACGCGGGCGAAATCGGTGGCGTGGTGGGCGAAAATCTGCGCAACACGCTGGATTGGCTGCCGCAAGCGCGCAAGTTGCTGACCGTGAAGTGCGATGTTGCATTGCCCCTGCATTTTGATGAGCTGCTCGCGCCGCCACAAGATAGCGAGCGTCTGCGCGAACTGTATCAGCGCTTTGGTTTCAAGAGTTGGCTGCGCGAGCTGGATGGTACACAGCGGCTCCCCTCTCCCTCGGGGAGAGGGGCCGGGGGAGAGGGAGCGCTCGATCAACAATCTTCCCTCTCCCTGCAAGGGAGAGAGAGTGGCGATTTAGTTTCATCGAGCGGCCAATACGAAACCATACTGAGCGAAGATCAGCTCGATGCCTGGCTCAGCAAAATCATGCAGGCCGAATTGGTCTGTGTGGATACCGAAACCACCGGGCTGGATGTGATGAACGCGCAACTGGTCGGCATTTCATTCGCCATAGAGGCACAACATGCGGCCTATCTGCCATTGGCGCACCGCTATCCCGGCGCACCGGATCAGATTAAACGTGAGCAGGCGTTGCAGAAATTGCAACCGTGGCTGGAAAGTGCACAGCACAAAAAACTCGGCCAGAATTTAAAATATGACCAGCATATCTTTGCCAATCACGGCATCCTGCTGGCAGGCATTACCGAAGACACCTTGCTGCAATCCTACGTGCTGGAAAGCCACAAGCCGCACGACATGGATAATCTCGCGCAGCGCCATTTGGGCATCAAGACCATCAGCTATGCCGAAGTGGTGGGCAAGGGTGCCAAGCAGATTTGTTTTGACCAGGTGGATGTGGCAACTGCCACGCGCTACGCAGCGGAAGATGCCGACATCACGCTGCAACTGCACCAGACACTTTGCCCGCAGCTGACAGGCCGACTGGATGAGGTGTACCGCAACATCGAACTGCCGGCGCGCCAAGTGCTGTATGTCATGGAGCGCAACGGGGTGCTGCTGGATATCCGTTTGCTCAATGTGCAGAGCCGCGAGCTGGGCGAAAAATTGCTGGCCATCGAAGCGCGTGCCTACGAGGTAGCCGGGCAACCGTTCAACCTCAACTCGCCCAAACAAATTCAGGAAATCCTGTTCGACAAACTCGGTTTGCCGGTCAAGAAAAAAACACCGGGTGGAACGCCTTCAACGGATGAAGAGGTGTTACAGGGACTGGCGCTGGATTATCCGCTGCCGAAATTATTGCTGGAATATCGCGGCATGGCCAAGCTCAAGTCTACCTATACTGACAAACTGCCGCTGATGGTGGATTCTGCGACAGGCCGCGTGCATACCAGCTATTCGCAGGCGGTGGCGGTCACGGGGCGGCTGGCCTCCAGTGATCCCAACCTGCAGAACATTCCGATCCGCACCGCCGAAGGCCGTCGCATCCGCGAAGCCTTCGTCGCCCCGCCGGGCAGCCGCATCGTGTCCGCAGATTATTCGCAAATTGAACTGCGCATCATGGCGCATCTGTCCGGTGACCAGGGTTTGCTGGATGCTTTCGCCAAGGGTGAGGACATTCATCGCGCTACCGCCGCAGAAGTATTTGCCGTTCCGCTGGATGGCGTGAGCAGCGAACAACGCCGCTATGCCAAGGTTATCAATTTTGGGCTTATCTATGGTATGTCCGCCTACGGGCTGGCCGGTCAACTCAACATCGAGCGCTCTGCCGCACAGGCCTACATGGACCGTTACTTTGCCCGTTATCCGGGCGTAGCCGATTACATGCAGCGCACGCGCGAGCTGGCCAAACAGCAAGGCTATGTGGAAACTGTATTCGGCCGCCGCCTATGGCTGCCTGAAATCAATGGCGGCAATGGCATGCGCCGCCAGGCCGCCGAACGCGCTGCTATCAATGCGCCGATGCAGGGCACGGCAGCTGATCTGATTAAACTGGCCATGGTCGCGGTGCAGAACTGGCTGCAGCGCGAGCAATTAAATTCCCTGTTGATCATGCAAGTGCATGACGAACTGGTGCTGGAAGTACGTGAGCAAGAGTTGCCGCAGCTGAAAGAAATGTTGCCAAAATTGATGTGTCGGGTTGCTACGCTGAAGGTGCCACTGGAGGTAGGTTTGGGAGTGGGGGGGAATTGGGATGAGGCGCACTGAACCCGGATAATCCATTTTGACCTTGCCCCCGAAAAACGTATTTCTTAACTGAGGGTAGAATTCAAGTTAAGGAGACGAAAGAAATGACAGCAGAAAAAGGCAAGAGAGCGGCATACACGCTGGAATACAAGCTGGAGGCGGTACGATTGGTTCAGGGAGGTCAAGGCTGTGCGGTAACGGCGAAGGTATTGGGCATCCCGAAGCAGACGCTTGAGAACTGGGTACGTCAGGCAGCGAAAGGCAAGCTGACGGGAGCAGGAGCCAAGCCGGTGAGTGCAGAGCAAATGGAACTGGCGCGACTGAGAGCCGAGCTTTCCAGGGTCAAGATGGAGCGCGACATCCTAAAAAAAGCAACGGCGTACTTTGCGCGGGAGTCAGCGTGAAGTACGCCTGGATTGAGCGGCATAAAAGGCACTGGCCGGTCACGCTGCAATGCGAAGTGCTGAACGTCAGTGCCAGCGGCTACTTTGAACGTCAGCGACGCCTGGATACTGATCGTCCAGCGACGCCTGGCAAGCGCCTCAGTGATGAAGCCCTGCTGGTTCACATCAAGGCAGCGCATGCCGCCAGCAAAGGCGAATCTGGCTGGCCGCGAATCTGGCGAGAACTCCGTGCCAGTGGTGTACCCGTCTGGAAAGAACGGGTTCGGCGTCTCATGCAGCAGCATGGCATCAAAGCCCGAGGGATACGTAAATTCGTTGTGACTACCGACAGCCGGCACAATCTGCCTATCGCACCGAATTTGCTCAATCGCAACTTCCAGCCGGATGCGCCTGACTGTGTATGGACGAGCGACATCACCTATATTCAGACCGATGCGGGCTGGCTGTATCTGGCAGTGGTTCTTGATTTATACAGCCGTCAGGTCGTGGGCTGGAGCATGCAGCCGCACATGCAGACCAGCTTGGCGACGGATGCGTTGCGCATGGCGTGGTTCAGGCGGCGACCGGAGCCGGGGCTGATCTTCCATTCAGATCGTGGTAGTCAGTATTGCAGTCATGCATTCCAGGACGCACTGACAGAATATGGTATGCAAAGCTCAATGAGCCGCAAAGGTAACTGCTGGGACAATGCGCCAACGGAAAGCTTGTGGGGATCATTGAAGGTAGGCAGATTGTATGGCATGCGGTTTGAAACACGGCGTCAGGCGATGGACGAGGTGATTGACTGGCTGACGTACTACAACCACAAAAGACTTCACTCGACACTGAGTTACATCAGTCCGATGCAGTTCGAGAAAAACTGGTTTGCGGCACAGTTGAAGAAG
>JANPNS010000268.1:0-1907 GCA_031427575.1 Gallionellaceae bacterium | reverse complement strand
ATACCTACCAAAGATGGCGGGCGCTATCGTGCTGAGCCACCGGGCAACGTGCTGGATTTTGGTGGGTCCGACAATGCGTTTGACATGATTAACGGGGTGGTTCCAGTGTCAGTGGCAGTGAATGATTACATTGTGATTGGTAGCACACAATCCGATGGCGTGCCGCCATATCTGGAAACGAATGCAGGGGTCTTACGCAAGGTCACCAATGTGACAGCGCCAACAATTACATTTACCATTGGCTTGCCTTCATGGGCAGAGCTGTCGTCGCAGCGATTTGACGTTGTGGACGGAACACAGAAGGCCGTCACCTATGCTTGTGTAGGTGGCGGGGTGGTTAACGGCGATGGTGGCGGGCGGCTCATGCGCTATTCGAATTATGGTTTTAATGTGGCTCCAACTTCAGTTGCGCCAGCGATTCTTGCCAGTAAAGTAGATTGCACTAAGACCAGCATTGATTATGACTTGCCCAACCAGCGCTTCGGTTTGCTTGCTGTGCGTCTCACACTGACCAGCGGCGGAGAAAGCGTGAGTCTGTATAACGAGATTCGTATGAATAACGCGCCATGAACATCAGGTGCCAAAGGACAGAGGTTGTCGGACCCATAGATTATTTGGGGGCTTTCTGTGATGAAAACCGCTGACCTGCTCCAATCTCTGTCGGATCAGCAAGTCCAGTATGTGCTGGTCGGCGGGCTGGCAGTGCAGTTGCATGGGTTTCTGCGAGCCACTTTCGATATTGATCTGGTTCTGGCAATGGACGACGAGAACCTTGTCCGGTTTATTGCAGTAGCCAAAAGATACGGTTTGGTTCCCGCGATTCCGGTGCCGATCGATACGCTCAGGAACGCCAGTCAGATCGAGCAATGGCATAGAGAAAAAGGCATGTTGGCCTTTGCGCTGAGGGAACCGCAAATCGGCGGCAGTGTGGTGGATGTTCTGGTGCGCCCCGATGTGCCGTTCGACAGACTTATGGCCAATGCGGTAGCGGGCGAATTGTTTGCCCGGCAGGTGTGGATAGCTTCCATTGATGATTTGCTGACCATGAAGCGCATTGCGAACCGTCCCAAGGATCAACTCGATGTCGTGGCATTGGAAAAGATCAAGCGAGGAGTAGACCCGAATGCCTAAACACAAAGCGCTCTCACGCACGACCATCCCCGAACATCTGATGCTCAGCCGTTTGGCTCAGTCTGAGCAAATGCGGGAATTCTTTGTTCAGATGTGGCTGCAAAATCCCGTGCTGGCCAGGCAAGGCGGGAGCAAGGTGCGGGACCTCGTTTCCCCGCTAATGGTCGCCGGTGTGGAAAAAACTGGTTCGGGCACCAATTTTCCTGGGGGCATGACGGATAAAAGGCAGCGCGGTTTCAGTCTCGTCTCAGCCATCTTCCTGCTGGTGGTGATCGCGGCGCTGGGCACATTTGCCGTCACACTTTCCACCACCCAGCAACAGAGCGCCGCGCTCGACGTTATAGGCGCGCGCGGCTACCAGGCGGCGCGTGCCGGAATCGAATGGGCGGCTTTTCGGGTGGTCAATAGCCCTGCGAGTGCAGTGACGCCCGTAACGTGTGACACAAACTTTGCGCCGAATTCGCTGGGGGGAACCTTGGCGCCTTTCACAGTGGTGGTGACCTGCGTTTTCGCATCGCAAGTCGAAGCTACGTCAACGATCTGGATCTATGATGTGAGCGCAGTGGCGCGGACGGGCGGAAATCCGGGCGATCAAAATTATGTCGAGCGCGCCATCAGCGTGAAAATGGCCAGGTAGTTCAACTGGGGCGCGTATCCAGAGTTGCCAAATTCTGCGTCCGCAACCGCTTGTCGGGCAGTAGCGGCATTCCAAGTGGATGCCCCTTGCCGAATACCGTGTCAAACTTTAACGTGGGGATACAGTGTAGTGCGGCATC
>JANPNS010000267.1:0-4535 GCA_031427575.1 Gallionellaceae bacterium | reverse complement strand
GCACCTCTAAAAATTCAAAATCCTAAGCTAGGCAAGGCGCGAAATAAATTTTAGCGCGCCGCATATATTTGATATGTAAGCGTTAAAATTTATTGAGCAACGCAGCATCGCGACGGAGTTTGGATTTTTAGAGGTGCCCTTTAATAATTCTGCACTGCTCATTTACCTACTGCCCCCCACTCTTCAATGGGTGTCTGGATGAGGAAAGCCAGCACTTGTGCCCCAGGCCCGTCAGCAATGTAGAGCATGTCTTCGTCAACCGCCAATGCGCTGATTTCGGTGCAGTGCAGCGCTTGCGTCCCGAAGCTGGCAACCATTTTCCCGCGCAGGAATACCTTGAGCGTACGGGTCGCTGCATCATAAACAAAAATATGACCGTAACGGTCAGCAGCCAACTCCCGTGGCTGAGTCAACTCTCCCCGACCTATACGGCCATGTACCCGACCCGCTTCGTCCATGGCGACAATACAGGCACAGCCATTATCTATTGCGTACACTATGCGGCCATCGCTGGCCATGTCTCCCAATGATGGCAACTCTGCAGCCTGTCCAATAGACCAGCCCGCCCCACCCAGCGGATTAAACGTGAGCAGGCGATGATTTAGATTATCGCTGGCAACAATTCCGCCCAGATGTTCATCTACCACGAAGCCATCCAGGCTTGCGGCGACCAAGGGGTCACCCAGTATCCGTGGCTGCTGCTCACTGAGCGGGTAGTGCCGAATGACCGCTCGCGCCGAATCAAGCACAAACAGCGACCGATCAGCCCCCACCTGCATTTGGGTCCACGGCCAGGCATCTTCACCCGGCACAACACTCATGATTTGCATATCTGTATCATAGCGATACAGTTTTCGCGCGCCGCTGTCGGCAATATACAGATCAGTGCCGCGTACGGCTATCGCGGAAGGATAGACCAAGGGCGAGAACCCCGTTGTTGCGCCCGCTAACGGCAGACCATTGGCATCCAGCCGAGCGGCCAGTTGCCCACCCGAGATGGTTTGTTTGAGAACCAGAAACTCCTGCTTGCGCGGCAGTTTTTTGATCTCCCCAAGGTGCTGAGGCGCTTTCAAATCTTTGGTTTCCGAACGCATTGTTTCAGGACTTCTGGCGCACGCCGTCAGTGCAGTGGCCAGCAAGCAACAAGCGATTGCCAGGGGCAACTGTTGGGTCGCAGGCAAAGCGTTAACGGCGCGGGCCACCGGGCTCGGACGAGGTGCCGAGACTAATGCCGGAGGGAAGACCAGGTAAGCCCGAGTGGCACATATCGCAACGTTCAAGGCTCCAGGAAATCTTGTTCTCGTCGTTGTGGCACATACCGCAAAATTTTCCATCCACAATCTCCGCCATGGTTATGTTGTTCGCCCCAGCCTTCATGATGAAGCCACCAGGATTGTGGCACACATTGCAGGTAAATCGAATACGATGGAACCAATGCGGATAAATCACTGGTCGCATCCTTTCTTTCCCAGCCCGCTTGTTAATGACCACATCGGCATACTCTGCCTGCGCAGGCAGAGTAATGGCAACTGTGGCTAATGCCAGCAGAATCGGCATTGGTTTCGGTAACAACCTCATCAATCCCCCAAAAGTCACGGCTGCGCTCCCACTTTCTTCGCTTGCCCTTTTTCTTTTGTTGGAACCTGTGCCTTTGCTCTTGCCGCTGCCTCTGCCTTTATTTTTTCTCGTCCCTCAGCTTTTGCTCGTTCCTCCGCCTTTACCTTAATCCCTTCTGGGCTGTTGTGGCTAATACTGTGGCAGCGGGCACAATCGGTAAGCGGAAAAGCCACTGCTCGGTGACAGATGCCACACTGCTCTCCTGACAAAATCCTGTTCATATCGAGCCGGTTTGCTCCAGACTGCGGCACGAAAATCGCCGGATGGCAGTTGGAGCATGCCAACCATATCGTGTGTGCTATATGGGGAAAACGCACGATGGGCATGCTGCCGGTCAGATCCATGAATATGTCCATATCCATCACCAACTCCTCGACTTCCACCCCGGTTCCCGGCGGTGTCCTTGCGCGGCGCGGTGAAATGATGTCGGTTCTCAGCGCAGTTACCCAGTCTACCTTGTTGCCATCGGTATTAATCCTCAGCCCGGGTGTTCTAAATGAGCCGACGTTCATGCGAAGCTTGTTGGAAGGCAGGGTGGAGAGCGCCACTTCAGGTTCTTGTAGTAAATGTATCCCCGGGTTTTTTGGATCATGCAGGCCGTCCTCTGCAAGCGGAACCCATGTACTTGCTGTACTTGCTGTACTTGCTGTACTTGCTGTACTTGCTTTACTTGCGACCGGACTCTTCGCGGCTGGACCTATTTCCCCTCTTCTAGGAATCGAATCGACACAGGCAGTTAGTATCATCACCAGCCCCAACACTGTGCCTGCAATCTGCGTTATCCGAATGACGGTCCGTTTCATGCAGCACCTTCGCTGGTCTGTAAAATTCCTGCGCCTATACAAAAAATGACAGTACACTGACCTCCATCGGGGTTTGGGTTGACAGGACAAGTCACTGCGTGACGGCCTCATTTTGTGGCACTTCCTTTTTCTGGGAGTGGCACTTGGTGCATTCGGATGGCGGAAAAGCTACCTTGCCGTGGCAGACACCGCATTTCTGCCCACTCAAGATCAATGACATGCTGATCTGATTCGCGCCTTTCTGTGGCACAAAAATTGCGGGATGGCAATTGGCACATGCCAGCCATTCGGTGTGCTGTTTGTGGGGAAACACTACATTAGGCATTGACCCCCTTGGTACGCGCACAATATCCATATCCATTACCATCCCCTCCGCATTGGCATCGACGCGATCCCATCGCGGGGCAATTTTCTTGGAAGCAAGCGCCGCCACCCAATCAACACGGTTGCCTGCTTTGTTGCGCGGCAAATCGGTGTATGCGTCCAGCGGTGTGTTCAGCATTTTAATACTATCGTTGCCAGGATCGTGAATGCCATCCTCAAGCGGGGGCAGGTTGTACTTGGCCAGCGGTTTCATCATCCGATTGAATAGATTGGTTTTGTTGGCAAGAGCCTGGGCTGCAGCCAAAGCCTCGGCTTGTGCTTTTGCTTGCGCTTGGGCTACCGCCAAGGCTGAAGCTTTTACCGTAATGCCAGCATCATCAGCCTTTTTTGTAGCACCTAATTTTTTTTCAGTCCCCGCTTTTTTTGCTATACCCGCCTTTAACTCACTGTTCGGCTGCTTCGTTGCGGATACACCCGATGGCTGCTGAGCTTGTGCTGCGGGCACTAACAACATTCCGGAAATGGTCGCCGCCGATATTTTTTTCATCACCGTATACATTTTCATGGCGTACTTACCTCTTCTTTTCAGCAGCGCTTTCAACTGGCGCACTAAATGTCTGTACCGTGCTCTCATGCACTTGGGTCGGCGTGCCCGGCTTGGCCGAGTGGCACAAATTGCATCTGTCCACACTCCATGCAATCTCGCCATTGTGACAGGCGCCGCAATACCGGCCATCGATAATCTTGGCCATATTTATTTCGTTACCGCCGGCCTTGAATTTGAACCCTAGATCATTATGGCAAACCTTGCATGCAAAACGTATCCGATGAAACCAGTGCGGAAAAATGACAGGGCGCATACCCGCAGCATCGGCATAATTATTTATGACGATATCGCCGTACTCTGCCTGGGCATCGGGAACCCCAACGAACAGCAATAACCAAACCAAAACTGCAGACAAAATGTTGCCTGTCACAGCTCTAGCTCTTCCTTGTTCTTTCATCATCTTAATTTCCTCGCAATGTATCCAAACTAAACCACGATACTGAGTTATTCCTTTTCGCGACTATAAATCCCGAAGATTGCGGAATCGCCAAATAAAGTTCAAAGTTGTAAAAAGATACTCATAAACTGTGGGGACGCCAAAATTCAGGCTTATTCCAATTTTCGTTAAAACAACCATTATGCTACAGAATGTAGGAACGCAATTTAGCTCGAAGAGGTTCTTGCACCCTTTAGGGTGTTGCGCGATTGCTGGTTATCGCCCGAGTGTCACAACACATCCGGCTTGCCGGATAGTGAATTGCCTGCCTTTGGTATAAATCTAAAAACCGCAGTTGAACGATACCAACCCTTCGATACGCCCGCTGTGCGGGCTACTCAGGGCGAACGGTCGCTCACCCATCGGGGAGCCCATGTAACCGTTTGTGCTGAGCGTAGCGGCGGGGTTTGCCGCGAAGTCGAAGCATGCCAACTGCGGTTTTTAGGATAAATCGGGCTCCTACACCCACAATCATAATCTTTCAGTGTGCCGGATCATTCTAAGTTCAATGACCTCCGGCAAAGCCGGAGGCTTATTGGGTGAGCCCCTCAAAGGGGCCAACAAAACCGTGAGCCGCCTGAAGGCGTCTGGTTTTGCACTCCTTCCCCCTGTCAGGGGGAAGGTTGGGATGGGGGTAAAAATTTTGACTGTGCTCATGCGCAATCGGATGCGTTCCATGAGGCGCTCGGGTTCAGGCCCATCGGCGAACGCAGCGAAGGCGGCAAGGCCAAGACGGTGCGCTACTGGG
>JANPNS010000266.1:0-3712 GCA_031427575.1 Gallionellaceae bacterium | reverse complement strand
GCGCCTCTAAAAATTCAAAATCCTAAGCGAGACAAGGCGCGAGCAAAAAATTGCGACGCCGCATATATATGATATGTAAGGAGTAATTTTTTGTGAGCAACGCAGTATCGCGACGGAGTTTGGATTTTTAGAGGTGCCCTTTAATGAATAAGATAATGAACAAGCAAAACACCTTACCCCGCGTCGGCTTCGTTTCGCTCGGCTGTCCCAAGGCCACGGTAGATTCCGAACACATCCTCACGCGCTTGCGCGCCGAGGGTTATCTGATCTCGCCCAGCTATGCCGATTCCGATCTGGTAGTGGTCAACACCTGCGGTTTTATTGACAGCGCTGTGGCCGAATCACTGGATGCGATAGGCGAAGCGCTGGCCGAAAACGGCAAGGTGATTGTCACCGGTTGTCTCGGTGCCAAGGGCGACGTGGTGCGACAAGCGCACCCCAAGGTGCTGGCAGTTACCGGCCCGCATGCTACCGATGAAGTGATGGCAGCAGTGCATCAGCATCTGCCCAAGCCGCATGACCCTTACAGCGATCTGGTGCCGCCGCAAGGCATTCGACTTACCCCCAAACATTACGCCTACGTTAAAATTTCCGAGGGTTGTAACCATCGCTGTACCTTCTGCATTATCCCCAGCATGCGCGGTGACCTGGTCAGCCGTCCGGTGGGGGATGTGATGCAGGAAGCGCAGACTTTGGTGGACGCGGGCGTGAAAGAATTATTGGTGATTTCGCAGGACACCAGCGCTTACGGCGTGGACGTGAAATACCGTACCGGCTTCTGGGGCGGCAAGCCACTCAAAACCCGCATGACCGAGTTGGTGCAGGCAATGGGCGAGCTGGGAGTGTGGGTGCGCCTGCATTACGTCTATCCCTATCCGCATGTGGATAATGTCATTCCGCTGATGGCGGCGGGAAAAATTCTGCCTTATCTCGACATTCCGTTTCAGCATGCCAACGCACGTATCCTCAAGCTGATGAAGCGTCCCGCCAGCAGCGAGAATGTGCTGCAACGCATCCAGCATTGGCGCAGCATCTGCCCTGACATTACTTTGCGCAGCACCTTCATCGTCGGCTTTCCTGGTGAGACTGAAGATGAGTTCGAAGAGATGCTGCATTTTTTGGAGGAGGCGCAGCTAGACCGCGTCGGCGCGTTTGCCTACTCGCCGGTGGATGGCGCGGTGGCCAACGCCTTGCCCGACCATATCCCGCCCGACACCCAACAGGAGCGCCTCGCACGCCTGATGCTGCTGCAAGAGGAAATCAGCAGGGCACGTCTCAAGCGCAAGATTGGCAAAACCATCACAGTACTGGTGGATGAGGTGGCTACCGAAGGCGTGATTGCACGCAGTTCTGCCGACGCACCCGAGATCGACGGACTGGTGCACATCGAAAACGGTAAGCGGTTAAGCGTCGGCGATTTCGTCGAGGTCAAAGTCACCGATTCGGATGCACATGATCTGTGGGCGATGAGAATTTAACCTAGAAAAAGCAGTTAGCCACAGAGGACACAGAGATCACAGAGGAAAAACAAAAGGTTGTAACACGGGAACAATTCACCTGTTCGGTGAAACACAAAAATTGTGGAAAACTGCGTCCCTCTCTGTGTCCTCTGTGATCTCTGTGGCTTGAACTGAGGTTTTTAGGTTTAACCCGGATTGTCCCTTAGACCGTTCGTGCTTTGTCCGAAAAACTTATGGCCGGGCACCCGTAGGAACCCGATTTATCGGGCGATTATCCACGGTCAATCGCCCGATAAATCGGGCTCCTACACCGGAATGATGGGCTTTGCAAGCCTGATGGACAATCCGGGTTTAAAGGTTATCCACTTTATTTATACCTTCATCCGGTGAATTGGATAGAATCTACCCAGTTGGATTTAAAATGAGATAGCTATGACTCTGCAAGAATTGCGTTATGTGGTGGCGCTGGCGGACTCTGGACACTTTGGCAGGGCAGCTGAGCTTTGTTTCGTAAGCCAGTCCACCCTTTCGATCGGCCTGAAAAAACTGGAGGATCATCTAGGCGTCACCCTGTTTGATCGTAATCTGAAGCATATTTCTCCTACAGCGGTGGGTCGGGAGATCGCTGAATCGGCGCGGCTGCTTATACAAGAGGCCAACCATGTTTTGGAACTGGCCAAATTTGCACAAGACCCAATGGCTCGCAAAGTTTTTCTGGGGGTAATTCCTACGCTAGGCCCTTATTACCTGCCACACGCCCTCACCATTATGCACAACATTTTCCCCAAGTTGCGGCTGATGCTCAGGGAAGAGATGACTCCCCGTATTCAGGCGCGGCTGGCGGACGGAAGTATGGATGCTGGATTGCTCGCGTTGCCTGTGAAAGATACCAACCTCGACGTTGCGCCACTGTTCACCGAGCCTTTTATCGCGGCAGTGCCGCATGATCATCCATTGGCAAAAGTGAAAGAAATCAGTATCGACGACTTGGCCAAGGCCGGTTTGCTGCTGCTGGAAGAAGGGCACTGTCTGCGCGACCAGGCATTGGAGGCTTGCCATATGGAAGGATTGGAAAATGAAGAGATACGCGCCACCAGTCTGGAAACATTACGCCAGTTAGTAGCTCTGGGTCTGGGTGTAACGCTGCTGCCGGTACTGGCCGGCGGAGGGGCAACAATATCTTCAGTCAAAAATGTGGTGCTCAAACCGCTGGCCTCACCCGGCGCATCGCGCACTATTTGTCTGGCTTGGCGGCGTCGCTCTCCCATCGCAGACACAATGGAGTGCCTGGCGCAGTCGCTGAGAGATTCATTACCGCCAGGAGTCATGGCGGTCAAGTGATGGATCATCCCATCTAAAAATTGATATATCTATATGTATTAATTATAATAATCTAATTATACGTAGTTTGGACATGACTCTTGATTGATTCTATCAATAGGCTCAATCAAGATAATTCGCTAGACTAAGCTGAGCGATTGCTCTTTACTGCGCAACGCTTCAGATTACCGAAGCAAATTCCTGAAACAACTAATAAAGCTGAACAACGAAATCGCTTCAAAGTGAACGAAGCATTTCCGGTTTAGGTCGCTGGTAGGGTATTTCTACAATAAAAGGAGAGAACAATGACTGACTTTAATAAGATGGATAGGAGAGATTTTCTCAGTATTTCAGGCAAGGCTGGGTTGGCCACAGTGGTGGCGGGTGCTGTGGGTGTCAACTTCGGGATGGTGCAAGTGGCCGAGGCGGCAGTGGGCAAGGGTAAAGTAAGCCCTTTCCGTTTCGCGATACTGACCGACGCGCATCTGTTCAGCCACGCTGATCACAAGTTTGATGCGATGCTGGAAAAGGCAGTAGATGACTGCAACAACATGAAGCCTGATTTTGTACTCTATTGTGGTGACGTTGCACAGAATGGCACTGCGGATCAGTTGGATAAAGGCAAGAAGATTCTTTCCAAACTTAAAATGAAGCTCCATGTTATTCCCGGCGAGCACGATTGGTATCTGGATATGGGTGCGGCATGGCGCGGCCATTTCGGCTCTCAAAACTGGTCGTTCGACCACAAGGGCGTACACTTTATCGGAATGAACTCCATTCTGGTTAAGGATTTCTGGACTGGAGCTGGCATGACTCCACTGGAAAGAATGGGCGTTATGGAAATGCTGGAGAGTCCTCTTGCCGGCCCTTGGGGTGTGCAGGCGGAGCAGCTTGATTGGCTGAAGAAAGATGTGAAGAATCTTGCATCGGAT
>JANPNS010000265.1:0-4256 GCA_031427575.1 Gallionellaceae bacterium | reverse complement strand
AGGCAGAGTGTGCAGGCAAACCTTGCCGGCGGCTTGCTGCAAAGCCAGGTCAAGGCCAGGGTGGGGGTAAAAAATTTCACTCATCCCGCCATTCGTTTTGATGTGGAAGCAGACCAGTTTGACGCCGATCTTTATCTGCCGAAAGAAACAGCGAAGCCAGCCAACAGCCCTGCCGCAGTCGAACAGCCGCTGGATATTTCTGCGCTGAAAGAGCTTGATCTGGAAGGCAGCTTGCGCATCGGCGCGCTCAAGGTCAGCAACGTGAAGCTTACTCAAGTGCGTCTCGACATGAAGGCACATAACGGGCAACTTGATATCAATCCGCTATCCGCCAAGCTGTATCAAGGCAGTATTAACGGCAGCCTTAGCGTCAACGCGCAGGCTACGCCCAGCATCGCCATCGAACAGAAACTAAGTGGGATTAACATAGCGCCGTTGCTCAAGGATGCCCTGAATCTGGACATACTGGAGGGCAAGGGCAATGTCGCGGTAAATCTCGCCATGCAAGGCAACACTGTCAGCGCGATGAAGAAGGCTGCGAATGGCAACTTGGCGCTTAATCTGGCGGATGGCGCGATCAGGGGCATCAACCTACCCAAGCTGGTGCAGGGCGTACAGTCGCTGGGCAAGAGCGGTGGCATGCAGACCATGGGCGTGAACAAGGACGAGAAGACTCCATTCAGCGAATTCAAGGCCAGCTTCAAGGTGAACAACGGTGTGGCGCACAACGACGACCTCGCGGTGAAGACGCCGATGCTGCGCATCGCCGGCAATGGCAGCATCGACATCGGCAATAGCAGCCTCAATTACACGACCAGGGTCACCCTGTCCAAGACCGAAGGCGGCGGCACTGCCACCTTGCCGGTGCATTTGAGCGGGCCATTTGCCGATCTCAAATACAAGGTGGATTTCGGCGCGATGCTGGTAGATGTCGCCAAGCAGAAGCTTGATGCCAAGAAGGAAGAACTGAAAGACAAGGCCAAGGAAGAAGCCAAAGCCAAATTGCAGGAAGAGTTGAAAAAGGGTCTGAAAGGGTTATTCAAGTAATGCGGCCTGCCTGAAGTATGGGCATCTCTAAAAATCCAAACTCCGTCGCGATACTGCGTTGCTCAAGAAATTTTAACGCTTACATATCAAACATATGCGGCGCGTTAAAATTTATTTCGCGCCTTGTCTCACTTAGGATTTTGAATTTTTAGAGGCGCCCATATGTCTTCGTTTGCGCAACGCATCATCAAATGGCAACGCCAGCACGGTCGCCATGACCTGCCCTGGCAATCCGCAGATGCCTACCATGTGTGGCTGTCCGAGATCATGCTGCAACAGACGCAGGTCGCCACCGTCCTCCCCTATTACCAGCGATTCATTGCTACGTTCCCCACCATCGCCGCACTCGCGGCTGCCAGCGAAGAGCAGGTGCTCGCGCATTGGAGCGGGCTCGGCTATTACGCGCGCGGCCGCAACCTGCGTCGCGCCGCGCAGATCATCATGGAAAAACATCACGGCGAATTTCCGCGCCGGTATGAGCAGATGCTCGAACTGCCCGGCATCGGTCGCTCCACCGCCGCCGCGATTTGTGCGCTGGCCTACCACGAACGCCGCGCGATACTGGATGGCAACGTCAAGCGCGTGCTGGCGCGCCATGCAGCAATTGAAGGTTATAGCGGCGATAAAAAAATCGAAGCGCGATTGTGGCAACAAGCCGAAGCGCTGCTGCCGCATAAAGAGGTGGCTGCTTATACGCAGGGGCTGATGGATTTGGGTGCGCTGATCTGCACGCGCAGCAAGCCGCAATGTACGGCTTGCCCGGCGCAAGCAGATTGCGCGGCATATCAGCATGGACGTGTCGCGCAACTGCCCACCCCGCGCCCGCGTAAAGCAACGCCGGGAAAGCGCAGTACCTTTTTGCTGCTGTTGCACAATGGAGATATTTTTCTGGAGAAACGCGCATCGAGTGGCATCTGGGGTGGTCTGTGGTGCCCGCCACAATTCGCGAATGCGAACGCAGCACTGGCTTGGTGTGTGCAGTCAGGAATAGAAACAGCCACGGCAAAAAAATTGCCGCCGTTCGTTCACACCTTCACCCACTTCAAGCTGCACATCACGCCTCTGCTCATGGAACTGCGACGCAAGCCAATCGCCGCAGCACAGCCGGGAAGTTTGTGGCTGGAGATGGAAGATGCGCTGCAAGCAGCGATCCCGACGCCAGTGCGCCAAATAATTCTTGGCATACGGCAACAGTCAGAACACTTCGCCCTCGCCTAAATAACGCCACTGCCCCACCGGCAAATCACCCAGTTTGACCTTGCCGATGCGTACCCGCTTCAGCCCGCTGACTTTCAGGCCGACCTGTTCGCACATGCGGCGTATCTGGCGTTTCTTTCCTTCTTGCAGAATAAAGCGCAGTTGATCATCGTTTTGCCAGGTGACCTTGGCCGACTTCAATAATTTATCGTCCAGTTTGAGGCCGTGCTTGAGCATGGTTAAACCGTTAGCGGAGATTTTTCCTTGCACGCGCACCAGGTATTCTTTTTCTATGGCAGAGTCTTCGCCGATTAATTGTTTGGCAATGCGGCCATCCTGAGTCAGTACCAGCAAACCCTGCGAGTCAATATCCAGGCGGCCTGCGGGCGCGAGTCCATTCAAATGCAGGGGATGAAAATGCAGCGGCGATTTGTCAGCACCGAAGCGTGCAGCCGCGTTGATCAGCGTGACCGCCGGTTTGTGGTTATCTTCTGCCTGCCCCGACACATAGCCTATGGGTTTGTTCAACAGGATGGTCACGCGCGTCTGCTGTTTGTTTTGCGCGGCACGGTTTAGCGTGATGCGCTGGCCAGGGTCTATCCTGGTGCCCAGTTCGGTTACGGGTTTGCCGTCCACCAGCACCCAGCCACGCTCGATATAGCTGTCCGCCTCGCGGCGCGAGCACAAACCCTGTTCAGACATCAGTTTTGAGAGTCGAATCTTTTCCATTTTTTTGTCAAAACCGGCTTATTGAAAATTGGGATTGCTTGACGGGGACGCGGGCGGAAATTGCAATTCTGCGCCCGTGCAGTGTCAAGTGTCGTTGGTCGACACAGAAAAATTAATAAGCTCGGTGGGATTTTCTGAAAAATTCTGTCCCAGGCTGATTAAGCCGGAGCCACGCAGCACGGTGGCTTCACGCATGATGCTTGCCACCTGGCCATCACTGAAACGGATATAGCTGCCGTTCGTGCTTTGATCGGTAAAGATAAATTTGCCGAAACGGAATTCCACGCGAGCGTGTTGGCGTGAGGAAAAATTGTTGCGGACGATAATTTCGCAGCCATCCTCCCGGCCAAACACGGCATTCTTGAGCTGCTCGTTTATCTTTAATGACTGGTCGCGGTAATTCAGGGTTAATTCGCCACCGGTTTTCGGGGGTATGCGTAACGTCGCTTCACCAATGCGGGTGCGCGACATGTCATCAAGCTCCCAGTCGACCTGAAAAATGTCGATCTGTTCCAGTTTTCCCTTGATTTCAGTGCGTCGAATTTTGTGTGTCTGTTTACGCAGGACGGGCGGTAAAGCATCGATCACTGCCTGGGTAGTGGAGATTTGGCGTGCCCTGGTTATCGCAGTAATACGCGCCGCGACATTGACGGTATCGCCATACACATCGTCCGGTTCGATGATTACGTCGCCATAGTTAAAGCCGATACGAATGTGCATAGGAATGGAAAGTGGAAGATTGCCACCAGGTTTGATGTTTTCCACCGCTGCCTGCATGGCGCACGCAGCGCGCAAGGCAGCTTCTGCATTAGGAAAGCTGCACATGATTTCATCACCTATGGTTTTGATCAGTGTGCCTTGATAGGCGTAGATTTCACCGGACATGGTGTTGATGCACCCTGCTACCATTTGCCGCGCCAATCCGTCGCCATGCTTATCATAGAGCGCAGTACTGCCGCTGATATCTGCAAACAGGATGGCAAGTTTTTCAATCTGCTGGGGCATGTTTATGCGGGAACCCTAAAGTGAAAATATAATTTATTTATCGCGAGCATTAACTACCTGTTAATGCGCAACTCCCACCTGACGGTTGGGTTTGATGATAGACCAGCGTGCCACCTGCCATGCGCATCCCTTCACTATAGGGCACCTCTAAAAATCCAAACTCCGTCGCGATACTGCGTTGCTCACAAAAAATTACTCCTTACATATCATACATATGCGGCGTCGCAATTTTTTGCTCGCGCCTTGTCTCGCTTAGGATTTTGAATTTTTAGAGGCGC
>JANPNS010000264.1:0-1803 GCA_031427575.1 Gallionellaceae bacterium | reverse complement strand
CGTGCTGCGCGACAGCCTGAATGGAACACGTGCCGATAGCGACATGCTGCTGCCGCGCTTGGATTTCTCCGCGCTGTTTCCAGACCGTGCGGCGGAATATGTCAAACATCATGGCGGCAAGGTATTAACGGCTTGTGCTGTGGAAGAAATCATCCCGCAGGGAGACGAAATCGAATTGCTTACCGCACAAGGCGCACATCGTTTCAGCCACGTCATCTGTGCCGCATCGCCAGTTGCGGCCGCGCGCCTGTTCAGCTCAGTAGCGCGGCTTGCCCCCATTGCGGCGCAAATCGAAGCCATTCCCACTCAACCAATTTACACCGTGTATCTGCAATATCCGGCACGTGTCCGCTTGCCCCAGCCTATGCTGGGATTGGATCGGTGCTACACACAATGGCTGTTCGACAAAGGACAGATCACCGGACAGCATGGATTGATTGCTGCCGTCATCAGCGCGGAAGGAATCCATCAGCAATTGGAACACGAACAACTGGCGCACAAAGTGGCGCTGGAATTAAATGAACAACTGGGAATTAGCGGAGCACCACTGTGGCATCAGGTCATAGCCGAAAAGCGCGCCACCTTCTCCTGCGAAATGAATTTACACCGCCCCTCCCACACCACACCACTCGCCAGGGTGTTACTGGCGGGTGACTATACGCAGGGAGATTTTCCGGCTACGCTGGAGGGAGCGGTAACGAGCGGGGTGGCGTGTGCGAATAAAATTATTAAGGGCACCTCTGAAAATTCGAAATCCTAAGCGAGACAAGGCGCGAGCAAAAAAATTGCGACGCAGCATATACGTGATATGTAAGGAGTAATTTTTTGTGAGCAACGCAGTATCGCAACGGAGTTTGTATTTTTAGAGGTGCCCTTAACGCTTAACTTGGGTGCATCCTGGCTTATGCTGCGGAATTCACAACGGACACGATGATGTCATCACAACTGACCAGCTCCCCGCTCTTTATCGCCGCCCTCATATTCGGCTTGTTGGGCGTCGTTTTGATTTTTGCCGGCATCACGTCGTTGCCGCGCATAGGATTGCTGAGGTTTACCTACCGCACGCTGATCGGGCTGTTGTTGCTTGCCTTGGGTGGATTGGCGGGCACTATCTCCCTTGGCATGCAAGGCTACCAGGCGCTCACGCGTGAGGATGTTGCGGCCCGTATTTCGGTAGCGCCCACCGGCCCACAGCACTTCTTGGCGACCTTCCAATACCCCGATGGCCATACTGCCAGCTTTGCCATCGCCGGAGATGACATCTACGTTGATGCGCGCATCCTCAAGTGGAAACCGTGGGCCAATATTTTCGGCTTGCATACCGCCTACGAACTGAACCGTGTGGCTGGTCGCTACCACTCCATAGTGCAGGAACAAACCGCCGAACGAACTTTATATTCACTCGCGCAAGATTCGCCCATCGATATTTTCGGATTGCGCCAGCGCTATGCATTTCTGGCTCCGCTACTGGATGCCACATACGGCTCGGCAACTTTCCTGTCGATAAAGCAGCCCGCAGAACTGGAATTGCGCATCTCAACCACCGGTTTGCTTATGCGCGAAGTGCAGCGCGCGCAGAAGGCTCCCTGATTCCAATTAACAATGGTAAGTCCCCGCGTTTACTGCCTTCGCCGCCTTGTGTGCTCAGTCACGAACAAGATTCAGGGCACCTCTAAAAATCCAAACTCCGTCGCGATACTGCGTTGCTCACAAAAAATTACTCCTTACATATCATACATATGCGGCGTCGCAATTTTTTGCTCGCGCCTTGTCTCGCTTAGGATTTTGAATTTTTAGAGGCGC
>JANPNS010000263.1:0-1702 GCA_031427575.1 Gallionellaceae bacterium | reverse complement strand
GCGCCTCTAAAAATTCAAAATCCTAAGCGAGACAAGGCGCGAGCAAAAAATTGCGACGCCGCATATGTATGATATGTAAGGAGTAATTTTTTGTGAGCAACGCAGTATCGCGACGGAGTTTGGATTTTTAGAGGTGCCCTGTACAGAAAATGGACGTGCTACATCATAGCAACGGCATAATACCGGTAATCTTGGCCTGGCTGATGGCTTGCGCCAGTACCTTGATTGCCTGGGTACGCACAAAGCCCTTGCGCCATGCCAAAGCGATGCGCCGCGCTGGGGCAGGCTTGGTGAAAGGAATTACCTTCAGCAAGCGGTTGCGATAGCGCGCGCTGTTGGCCGAGGCGGGCAGCACAGTGATGCCCAAACCTGAGGCGACCATGTTGCGTATGGTTTCCAGCGAAGTGCCTTGCTGAATTTCCGCGCCTTTACGATTGATATCCGGGCAGGCTTCGGCGACCTGGTTGCTAAAACAATGACCGGAATCAAGTAGCAGCACTTTTTCGGAGGTGAGCTCCTGCGCTTTGATGCTGCGCCGGTTAGCCCAGTGATGATCGTTGCTGACCACCACTTCAAATGGCTCATCATATAGCGGTTGCGTGAGCATGCCGCTATCGCCGAACGGCAACGCGATGATAATGACATCGAGCTTGCCGTTGCGCAGCATGGCATCCAAATTAGCCGTGATGTTTTCTTCCACTTCCAGCGGAATTTTCGGGGCGAGTTTTTTCAACGAGGGAATCAGATCGGGCAGCAGATAAGGGCCGACGCTGTAGATGATGCCGACGCGCAGGGCGCCGACCAACTGGTCGTTGCCTTGTTTGGCGATTTCACGGATGCGCCCCACTTCTTCCATAGCCCGCTGGGCTTGTTCAACGATCTGCACGCCAACGGGAGTAATGGAGATTTCGCTTTTGCCACGCTCAAAAATTTGCACCCCCAGATCTTCTTCCAGTTTTTGTATCGCCAGTGAAAGGGCGGGCTGGCTGATAAAAGACTTTTCTGCGGCGCGGCGGAAGTTGCGTTCCTGCGCAACCGCGATGACATAACGCAGTTCGTTTAGAGTCATGATGACGTCTCCTTGTGATTTGTATAATAAATCACATTGCCATAAAAAATCAATTAGATTTATAGATGCACAAGCCTTAGATTGCGTCTGTGGAAAAAATCCACTTACTTTATAAGGAGAACTATTATGCAACGACCAGAAATAAAAACCATCGCCAATCTCGAATCGGCATTTGCCGGGGAATCCATGGCGCACATCAAGTATCGCTACTTCGCCAAGATCGCACGTGCCGCAGGAGACGAAGAGACCGCGCGGATATTCGAGGAGACCGCCGCCCAGGAAGTGCAGCATGCGTTCGGGCATCTTGATCTATTGTACCCGAAGGAAACCATGAGTCCGGCGCGCTGCTTGCAAATGGCGATAGACGGCGAGACCTACGAGTACACCGAAATGTATCCTGGCTTTCTCAAAACGGCACAGCAAGAAGGTAATGCTGCCGCTGTGGCGGAAATGAACGAGCAGATCGCCGAATCCAAAGAACACGCCGAGCAATTTCAGGCGATGTTGCAAAAGGCGGCGAAACGCTTTGCCGCATTGGCTAAAGTGGAAGAGCGTCATGCCAATCAATATCGCGCCGTGTTGGCGAAAGTTTCAGCTTAAACAAAGGAGAACAACATGAAAGTTTGGCAATGT
>JANPNS010000262.1:0-2077 GCA_031427575.1 Gallionellaceae bacterium | reverse complement strand
TGGAGGAGACCGACCCAGACAGCGTGCTCGACTACCTGCCGCTTTCCGCGCAGTTGCAAAAGCTGACCAGCCCGGCGGAAATGGGGGATTTATTCAAGGTCATTGCCTTGGGTAAGGGTATAGCTCAACCGCTGTGCGGATTTGTGGCGGGGGATATATCGCGATTGTTGTTATTCCATTTTCAATTTAATAGTGCCATAAAGCTCCCTCTCCCGCAGGGCGGGAGAGGGCTGGGGAGAGGGTGGGAAAGGAGCGCTATAAATTTTAAAATCCTCATGTTATTTAACGACCCCTCTCCCTAACCCTCTCCCCGAAAGCGGGGAGAGGGGACATAATTATGAGACTATTAAATTGAAAATGGAATAAGCTGTCCTTAAAACAACTCAATATCTCCGCTGGTCAGGATGTTGCCCAACTTGCCTTCCGCAAGTAATTTTTCATACGAGCAGACCTGGTTGCGTCCGTTATCCTTAGCGTAATACAAGGCCTTATCTGCCTGTTCAACCACGGTGGTGGGCAGATCCTGCCGGTTAATTTCAACAGCGCCTATACTGACCGTGACCTTGCCCACTTGAGGAATATTGAAGGCTTCCACCTTGGATCTGAATCGCTCCAGGATGGCCAAGCTTGTTGCCAGATCAACATCTTTCAGAAAAACCACAAATTCTTCCCCGCCGTAACGATAGAGCTGGTCATCCACACGAAACGTCTGGGTCATCAGGCGCGCAAACAGCAGCAATACCTCATCGCCGTACAGATGGCCGAATTTGTCATTAACATGCTTGAAGTGATCGATATCCAGCATGGCCAGGCAGTGCTTGGCCTTGTTGGCCTGCCCGTCTGAAGCGCGTTCCTGTTTGCTGCGTTGTGCCGCCAGCACAGTCATCATTTTTTCGGCAAAGGTTTTTCGGTTCAACAGCCCGGTCAGTGCGTCGTGTTCATTGGCATCGATCAGCTGCAGATAATTGTGATAAATGCGCATAAAGCTGATGGCTATGTCCTGGTCTTTTTGCTTTAATGTGTCACACTTGACCACTAAAAAGCCGATTAAGCCATGCACGGTGGTAACTGGGTGAGTCACCTTGATGCCTGTTTTAACCGCCCCCCCTGTTTCATTTACCCACTCGGACACCACCTGTTTTTTGGTGGTAAAGCATTGCTGTAAATCAGGATCTTCTTCAATAGTACGAACCGCAGGGGAACGTTTCAGTTTACCGGGCTGGCTGCTTTGATCAGGCGCTACAACCGCCACTATTAGCTTAAGTGCAGGATTCCCGGAAGCTGCGGATATGGCATACAACGAGATTTCATGCGCTGCAATGAATTCCTGCAAGGTCTTGATCAAACATAGTTGCAGAGCGTGCTGTTCGCGCAGCGAAGTGAGCTCCACAATGTGTTCCAGCAGGTGGGGTGAGGTGGCAGTAGTCATGTTGATGTCTAAAGTAAAAATACCGAAAGCATTAAATCAGCCCAAGAATACCTGATTTGGGGCGCTGCATACTAGAGCATTTTGGCTTAAATATTTACATTGTGCTGTAGTGTCCCTGCCGCCAAGCAGGGCGACTATGCATGCGCATTCTTCCATTTACCTATCCTATAGCACAATCTCGTAGGGGCGTGATTTATCACGCCTTTCTTTCAATACATGAATAGATCAGGCAATACATGAGTAGATCAGGGCGCGAGTGTCAATTCCACATCCAGCTTGCTGGATAGTGGATTGCCTGCCTTTGGTATGAATCGCGCCCCTACGTGGGTTATAGATATTTTGAAACAAAAATGGAATGGCCCAGCGAATGCAAAAATTACTTTTCATCTTCTGGATATAGGTATGCGTTTGGGTCAAAAATGCGCTAGCAAGGCTATCAGCCCTTCGACCGTCTCAGGGCGAACGGGTGTTTATGCGGCAGCATTTATGTCGCTATGTATAACCCGATATTTTACCTGGTGCGAAAGGAGAGACTCGAACTCTCACGCCTTGCGGCGCTGGAACCTAAATCCAGTGCGTCTACCAATTCCGCCACTTTCGCTCAGCCTGGCGCAAATTTCCTGATATCCGAGCCAAGTGCGAGCGCGA
>JANPNS010000261.1:0-3416 GCA_031427575.1 Gallionellaceae bacterium | reverse complement strand
TTGTGTTGGGTAGCGGGCAGATCAGATGACAGAGAACAGAAGACAGAAATATGGTCGCGGCTCTGCCGCATAGCTGCTCAAAGACATTCAAGAAAGAAAACGCAATGAGCCACACCACCGCAGTAAAAGTGCCGGACATAGGCGATTTTAAAGACATTTCGGTCATCGAAGTATTGGTCAAAGTGGGCGACTCTGTAGCCTTGGAGCAATCACTGATCACGCTGGAAACCGACAAGGCCACCGTGGACGTGCCCGCGCCCACCGTCGGCGTGGTGAAGGAACTCAGGGTCAAGGTAGGTGATAAAGTTTCTGAAGGCAGTGTGATCCTGTTACTCGAAAGGACTGAGGAACGAGGACTGAGGACTGAGGAAAAAAAGGCTGTGCCCATCGCAACTCCTGCAACATTACAAACTGCTTCCACCCAGTCTGCCCCCAGTCCTCGGCCCTCAGTCCTCAGTCCTCAAACCTCAGTCCTCAGTCCTCAGTCCTTCACCAAAGGTGATATTCACGCTGAAGTGTTGGTGCTGGGTGCCGGCCCCGGTGGCTACACCGCCGCGTTCCGTGCCGCAGACCTAGGCAAGCAAGTGGTGCTGGTGGAGCGCTATGCTGCCTTGGGCGGTGTTTGTCTGAACGTCGGTTGCATTCCGTCGAAAGCGTTGTTGCATGCCGCCAGAGTCATCACCGAAGCCGCAGAAATGGCTGAGCATGGCATTACTTTCGGTGCACCGAAAATCGATCTGGACAAATTACGCGCGTGGAAATCTGATACGGTCGTGGGCAAGCATACCAGCGGTATGGTCGGCCTTGCCAGGCAAAGGAAAGTCCAGGTGGTACACGGTGTCGCCAGGTTCACTTCGCCCCATCACTTGAAAGTTATGTCAGCCGAAGGTGAAAAAACCATTTCGTTCGACCATGCCATCATCGCTGCCGGTTCCAGCGTGGCGCGCATTCCCGGCTTGCCCTATGATGACCCGCGACTGATGGATTCCACGTCTGCACTGGCGCTGCCAGATGTGCCCAAGCGCTTATTGATTATTGGCGGTGGCATTATCGGACTGGAAATGGCTACGGTTTATGATGCGCTCGGCAGCAAAATCAGCGTGGTCGAGCTGGCCGGTGGCTTGATTCCCGGCGCTGACCGTGACCTTGTGCGGCCACTGCACAAGCGCATCGAACAGCGTTACCAAGCCATTTATTTAAAGACCCGTGTCAGCAAGATCGAAGCCACCCAGCACGGCCTGAAGGTGCATTTTGAAGGGGAGCAGGCGCCTCAAGCACAACTGTATGACCGCGTATTGATGGCGGTAGGCCGTTGTCCCAATGGCCGTGAAATTGGTGCGCAAGCTGCAGGAGTAACAGTCAACGAGCGCGGCTTTATTCCAGTGAACCAGCAAATGCGCAGCAACGTGCCGCACATTTTTGCGGTGGGTGACATCGTTGGCGATCCGATGCTGGCGCACAAGGCGACACACGAAGGCAAGGTTGCGGCGGAAGTGATTGCCGGACATCTTGCCGTATTTGAACCGCTGACAATTCCGTCAGTGGCTTACACTGATCCGGAAATCGCCTGGATGGGCCTGACCGAAACGCAAGCTAAAGCGCAAGGCATCACCTACGAAAAATCCAGTTTTCCCTGGGCGGCAAGCGGTCGTGCTTCATCAATCGGACGCAACGAGGGCATGACAAAGTTGCTGTACGACCCGCAAACCATGCGCATCCTGGGCTGCGGCATGGTCGGTGTGAATGCCGGCGAGTTAATCGCCGAAACCGTGTTGGCACTTGAAATGGGTGCGGATATGGCAGACATCGGCTTGACTATTCATCCGCACCCGACCTTATCGGAAAGCGTTGGCTTGGCAGCAGAAATAGCCGAAGGAAGTATTACCGATTTGTATCTGCCCAAGAAAAAATACTAGCAGCCGAAAGCAGCTTATAGGGAGCCATATGTCCAACAGTATTGAGTCCGTTCTAAATGAAACCCGCGTTTTTCAACCCGCCGAAGCCTTCGTGCAGCAGGCCAATGTTTCCGGCATGGCCACTTACCAAGCCCTGTGGCAAGAAGCGGTACGGGATTACGAAGGTTATTGGGCTCGTCTTGCACGCGAACATTTGCTGTGGCACGCATCGTTCAAGACCGTGCTGGATGAAAGCCGTGCGCCGTTCTTTAAATGGTTTGAGGATGGCGAACTGAATGTTTCCTATAACTGCCTGGACCGGCACCTGCGCACGCAGCCGGAAAAGACTGCGCTGATTTTTGAGGCGGACGATGGCAACGTCTCTCGCATCAGCTATCGCGATCTACATAGTCGCGTGTGCCAATTTGCCAATGGATTGAAATCGCGCGGTATCAGGAAAGGCGAGCGTGTGGTGATTTACATGCCGATGAGCATCGAGGTGGTCGTGGCGATGCAGGCATGCGCCCGCATCGGTGCGATCCATTCCGTGGTATTCGGCGGATTCTCGGCCAAGAGTCTGAATGAGCGTATCAAGGATGCGCAGGCGTGTGCCGTGATCACCGCCGACGCACAAATGCGCGGCGGCAAGGTGCTGCCCCTGAAACCCGCCGTGGATGAGGCACTGGCGATGGGTGGCTGCGATGCCGTGCATAGCGTGATCGTTTATCGGCGTGCGGGCAGCGACATTGCGTGGAACGATAAGCTCGACCTGTGGTGGCATGACCTTTTAAAGACACAATCCACACACTGCGAGCCGGAATGGCTGAGTGCAGAACATCCCTTATTTATCCTATACACCTCCGGCTCCACCGGCAAACCCAAGGGGGTGCAGCACTCCAGCGGCGGTTATCTGCTGGGCGCGGTGTTGACCATGCAATGGGTGTTCGACTACAAACCCAGCGACATTTTCTGGTGCACCGCCGACGTGGGCTGGGTCACCGGCCACAGCTATGTGACTTATGGTCCGCTGGCGGTGGGGGCGACTCAAGTGATATTCGAGGGAGTGCCGACCTGGCCGGATGCAGGACGCTTCTGGAAGATGATCCAGACGCATAAAGTCACTACTTTCTACACTGCGCCCACCGCGATACGCTCGCTGATTAAATTGGGCGGCGATCTGCCCGATCAATACGATCTTTCCAGCCTGCGCTTGCTCGGCAGTGTGGGTGAGCCGATCAATCCGGAAGCCTGGATGTGGTACTACACCAAGGTGGGCCAGTCGCGCTGTCCCATCGTAGATACATGGTGGCAGACCGAGACCGGCTGCCATATGATTGCGCCGCTGCCCGGCGCGGTGGCGACCAAACCCGGTTCCTGCACGCTGCCCTTGCCCGGCATCATGGCCACCATAGTCAATGAATCAGGCGATGAATTACCGGGACAAAGTGGTGGCTTCCTCGTCATCACGCGCCCCTTCCCCTCGCAAATTCGCACGATATGGGGCGATCCAGAGCGTTACCG
>JANPNS010000260.1:0-2224 GCA_031427575.1 Gallionellaceae bacterium | reverse complement strand
CGCCCAGGACAATAAGCTCAAGACTCATGGTTACCTCTCTATGCCCAACTTTGTTATAGGGAGACAGTTTTGCGCCATAACTCTGACATCTGCTCCCTAACTCAGCATCGTGGATCGCGCCAAAAGCAAATTGTAGCCTGGCTTTCGGACAACTATACTGTGTTTTTGCACAGCATTAAATAATTGTGAAAAGCAGCACTGCGCCGTTGTCTCCCCTGAAATCCGCGAAGGTGTTCAACCAATTGCGCGAGCGCATCCGCTATTTGCACTACAGCATACGGACGGAGGAGGTTTCTGACAGCCGGGACTCGACCTGTTGCTAAATATTTGATTGCCCCCGCTGCGCCCCACCCCTCACTTCGTGCTCATCCGGTTGTCTACTTTCTTGACGCCTTCCACCAGCCAGGTGAGCGTGTTGGCGCGGTCTATCTGGCCCTGGTTTTTCACCAGCCCACTCAGCATGATTTCACCGCTGTGCACCTCAACTTGCAAATCCAGTCCCCTGAGTTCCGGGTCGGTCAGCAGCGAGGATTTTACCGTGGCGGTCAGGGTGGCGTCATCCACCACAGCCTTTTTCGGCGGCTCTACCCAGGTTTCATGCGTTCCTTCCCCGAACTTCTGGCAAGCGCTGATGGACAGGATGCTGCTCAGCGCCACGGCCAGAGCAAGTGATTTGTAGCGGATTTTCATGCTGCCTCCCTTAATTGAGTTAAAAGGACAGAACCCCAAACTGACTGAGATGCGGTACGGTGAAGCATTGCGATCATCAAGCCGCCGCAGCTTGCAAACCGCTTGCCCGCAGATATTCCAGCACTTGCTGCGACAAATCCTGTGCCAGGCAATCAAATTCCTGCAGTCCCTGCATCGGGCGCAGCCAGGTAAGCTGCCGCTTTGCCAGTTGGCGAGTGGCGGCCAGTCCCATCGCGCGCATTTCGTCTAGGCTGACTTCCTTGTTCAGATACATTCCCACCTGCCGGTAACCGACACAGCGCATCGCGGGGCTATCGGCATCAAGGCCAAATTTATCACGGATGGTGCGGACTTCGCCAATCAATCCCAGCTCGAGCATTTCATCGAAGCGCTGCGTGATGCGCTGGTGCAGTGTTTCACGCTCACTGGGGATCAGGGCGATGTGTGTCACCTGGTAAGGCAGATAAACATATTTGGGTTTTTTCAGAATCTCCGACATCGGTTTATCGGTCAGGTAATACACTTCCAGCGCACGCTGGATGCGCTGGCTGTCGGTGGCTTTAATCCGAAAGGCACTGGCTGGATCAAGCTGCTGCAATTGCTGATGCAGCGCAGGCCAGCCGCGCTCTGCGGCCATGCTGTCGATCACCATGCGTACGCCGCTGTCGGCAGCGGGAAGTTCGGACAGACCTTCCAGCAATGCGCGGAAATAAAGCATGGTGCCGCCAACCAGCAGCGGGATGTGGCCGCGTTCGGTGATCTCACGCATCGCAGTCAGCGCATCATCGCGGAACTGCGCAGCGGAGTAGCGTTCGTGCGGATCGATCAGATCGATCAGATGGTGCGGCACTGCGGCCAGGGTTTCCGCACTGGGTTTGGCGGTGCCGATGTCCATGTGCCGGTACACCTGAGCCGAATCCACGCTGACGATTTCCACCGGCAACTGCCGGGCGATTTCCAGCGCGACGCTGCTTTTCCCGCTGGCAGTCGGCCCCATCAGGAAAATTGCGGGCGGGTAGTTTGCGGTATCTTGGGGCTTCTGGTTTGGCACGGTCATTTGTTTGAACCCAGATAATCTATTAGGCGGCTCCCCGAGCCTACGCGAGTGCTGGCGGTCGGTTTGTGGCCATTTTCGCCGCTTGCCCGGCGTCCATGGGCCAAGCTATGATCTTCTCTCAACCGACAAAACTGTCTCGCAACCTGCCTCGCCATCATCTCGCGTCCTAATGGGTTATCTGGGTTGAAGTATAGCCCGCGCAACATGATAAACGCCAGATTCGATGACGTGGCAGGCAGCGGTCATTTCGGTTAGAATTCAGGCTGATTTGCGCGGTCGCGCTGTCGCAGCCTCTACCCCCATTTGGCACCATTCCATGATACTGATCCTGACCCCGGACGCTCATCCTGACAGCCCTGAATACCAGCAGTTGCTGGCGCACCTCGCCAACATGCCGGCAAGAAACTCGACCACATCTGAGTTGTCCTGCAACCGCGCGATGTTCTGCAGGAGCGTAGTCGCTTGCGTGACGTCGAG
>JANPNS010000259.1:0-1908 GCA_031427575.1 Gallionellaceae bacterium | reverse complement strand
CGAACTGCCCGCGCAAACAGTATTCGACGCACTCGAATCCCGCCACCATCTTCGCTGGCGCGACGGATTGGCCAATCACAAGGAAACCAACCGGCAGTTGGTGGACTACCGGCTGAACAGTTTGACCGCTAGCACCAAGGCAAGACTGCGGCAAGTAAATGACCAGTTGAGTAAAGCAACGGACGAAAAAATCCGCACCATGAAACAGGCTGAGCATGATCGCATCAAGGCTGACTATCATCGCCGCAAGGAACAGCTGGAGGCCGCCAAGGAAGCGGCGGATATTCGGGCTGAGGCGGTGGCATTTGGCATCGTGGAGGTAACAAAATGAGTGTGGACTACGATGCGATACGCCGAATGAACATCAAGGAGTACGGCGAAGGATCACGCCACCTCTCTTACTTTACCGACATTTATTCGACCCGCACCCACTTTATTTTTGAGGTGCTGCAAAATGCTGAAGATGCGCTGTCGCGCCGACTGACAGGTGGCCCAGCCGGTTATGTGCATTTTCATCTGCACCCGGATCGCCTAGAGATACGCCATAACGGTGCGCCGTTCACCGAACGTGATGTAACTGGTATTTGCGGCATTGGCGAAGGTACAAAAGCGGGAGATTACACACAAATCGGTAAATTCGGCATTGGGTTCAAGTCGGTTTATGCCTACTCTTTTTTCCCCGAGATTCACTCCGGCAACGAGCATTTTGAGATACGGCGTTTCGTTGAACCCCTCGCAATTGTCGGCAGGGCAGATGAAGACACGTTAATTGTTTTGCCCTTCGACAGCCCCGAGAAAAGACCTGACTGGGCATTTAGGGAAAACGTGTCTGCCGTTGATTCCATGCGCGAAATTGGCGAAGCCATTCGCAAGCTAGGCATCCGCACCCTGCTGTTTTTGCGACATATCGAAGAAATAAAATGGACGTTGCCTGATGGCACAGCGGGACAGTTCATCAGAAACTCCGAGCCGGTAGCGAATCGTGATGGACTGCGAAAAGTTGAAATTCTCGATCAAGATGATGACCTTGAGGAGTGGCGGATATTTTCGCGGGATATCGAGGTGCAAGACGCCGGGCAATCTCGCACAGTCACGGTGGAAACTGCTTTTTTCCTCGAGGAAGGAGCAGTAACCAGGGCGGGCAATACGGAACTGGTCGTTTTTTTCCCGACCGAGAAAAAATCCGAGTTGGGTTTTCTTCTCCAGGCTCCATTCAAAGCCACCAAGGCACGCGACAACATCAAGAGCGACGATCCGGCTAATAGCCAGATGATCGCCGCCGCCGCCCAACTTGCTGCCGATAGCCTGGGAACATTGCGCGATCTTGGGTTGCTGAATGTCGCCAGCTATGCAGCACTTCCATTGCGGATGCAGGATTTTCCAGAAGGCAGCGTGGTCCGGCCCGTGTATGACAAGGTACGCGAAGCACTCAAAACCCAGCCCCTGTTACCCGCAGATGGTGGCGATTTCGCCTATGCCTGCGAAGCCAAACTGGCACGCGGGGAAAAATTGGTTGACTTGTTTTCGGCTGAACAGCTAGGCGCGCTGTTTGGCAAGGAGCGGTTGGTGTGGCTGGATGCATCCATCACCGACAGCGGAGAAACAGCAAACTTACATACCTATCTGGTTGGACACAAAAAGCATTCAGGGATGAAAGAATGGGAACTGGAGCCGCTTGTCGAAGGAATACAGGTCACACCGGAAACACTTGCCTCAAAATTGCACGCTGAATTTCTTGGCAAGCAGCCGATGGACTGGTTGGCCAAGTTCATCCGATACGCGATGGAAGGTGCGCAAACGCTCAGAAAAGTGCCGTTGATCCGTCTTGCATCTGGCGAGCACGTTCCTCCTCCCTCGGACAAAAATGCTGTTCCATCAGCATGGTTCGCACCCAAGGATATTGCCGGG
>JANPNS010000258.1:0-5281 GCA_031427575.1 Gallionellaceae bacterium | reverse complement strand
CACCGGCTCCGGGAATATCATGCGCTCCAGCATAATCACCTTGGCCGGATCGCACAGCGTATCTCCCGTAGTCGCATCCTTGAGGCCGACCGCAGCGGCAATATCACCGGCAAATACTTCCTTGATTTCTTCACGCTCGTTTGCATGCATCAGCAAAATACGGCCGATGCGCTCTTTCTTGCCTTTAATCGGGTTATAAACGGTATCGCCGGATTTCAGCATGCCCGAATACACGCGGAAGAAAATCAATTGCCCAACGAATGGGTCAGTCATGATCTTGAACGCCAGCGCCGAGAACGGCTCATCGTCGGCAGCCTTGCGTTCGCCTTGCGTTTCATTTTCCAAAATCCCCTTAACCGGCGGAATGTCGGTCGGGGCAGGCAGATAGTCGAGCACCGCATCCAGCATGGCCTGCACGCCCTTGTTTTTGAAAGCCGAGCCGCACAGCATGGGTACAATTTCGCCAGCGATGGCGCGCGTACGCAAACCTTGCTTAATCTCCGCTTCGGATAAAGCTCCGCCATTGAGATATTTATCCATCATCTCTTCACTGGCCTCGGCCGCGCTTTCCACCATCTTGTCGTGCCACTCCTTGGCCAACGCCTGCAGATCCGCCGGAATATCGCGCAACTCAAACTTCATGCCCTGAGTAGAATCATCCCAGTAGATGGCCTTCATGCGCACCAGATCGATCACGCCTTCAAACTTTTCTTCCGCGCCAATCGGCACTTGTATCGGCACGACGTTGGCGCGCAAACGCGCCTTCATCTGGTCATAAACCTTAAAGAAATTTGCACCCTGGCGATCCATCTTGTTGACGAAGGCCAAGCGCGGCACTTTATATTTGTTGGCCTGACGCCACACGGTTTCCGATTGCGGCTGCACACCGCCCACCGCGCAATACACCATACATGCGCCATCCAGCACACGCATGGAACGTTCTACCTCGATAGTAAAGTCCACGTGCCCCGGCGTGTCAATAATGTTAATCCGGTGCTCGGGATAGTTTTTGTCCATCCCTTTCCAGTAACAAGTAGTGGCGGCAGAAGTAATGGTAATACCACGCTCCTGCTCCTGCTCCATCCAGTCCATTACGGCGGCGCCATCATGCACTTCGCCGATTTTGTGCGAAACGCCGGTGTAGAACAGGACGCGCTCAGTGGTCGTGGTTTTGCCCGCATCTATGTGCGCGCTGATACCAATATTCCGGTATCGCTCAATCGGTGTTTTTCGTGCCACGGTAGTTACCTAAAAGTTATCAAGCTGGTAGCTAGTAGCCAGTAGCTGGTAGCAAACCCGGGTTAGCTACCCGCTACAAGCTACGAGCTACCCGCTCAAATTAAAAACGGAAGTGCGAGAACGCCTTGTTTGCTTCAGCCATACGGTGCACTTCTTCACGCTTTTTGACTGCGCCGCCACGCCCTTCAGACGCGTCGATCAACTCACCCGCCAGGCGCAACCCCATGGATTTTTCACCGCGCTTGCGCGCAAAATCTTTCAACCAGCGCATCGCCAACGCCATGCGGCGGGAAGGACGCACTTCAACCGGAACCTGATAGTTTGCGCCACCTACACGACGGCTCTTTACTTCAACCTGCGGCTTGATATTGGACAGAGCCAGATTAAACACCTCTATCGGATCCTTGCCATTCTTCTTCACTATCTGTTCCAAGGCACCATAAAGAATGCGCTCAGCAACCGACTTCTTGCCAGCCGTCATCAACACGTTAACGAACTTGGAAAGATCCTGATTGGCGTACTTGGGATCCGGCAACACTTCGCGTTTGGGTACTTCTCTGCGTCTTGGCATATCTACCTCAGTTTATTTTCTGGACTGGTTTTTGTTGGGTTACGGCGCAAAAAACGCGCCTAACCCAACCTACAAAAATTACGCTTTCTTGGGGCGCTTCGCACCGTACTTGGAGCGTGATTGCTTGCGGTCTTTTACGCCTGCGGTATCCAGGCTACCGCGCACCATGTGGTAACGCACACCCGGCAAATCCTTTACCCGGCCGCCGCGTATCAGCACGACCGAGTGCTCCTGCAGGTTGTGGCCTTCACCGCCAATATAGGAGATGACTTCAAAACCGTTGGTGAGCCGCACCTTGGCCACTTTGCGCAAAGCTGAGTTCGGCTTTTTCGGCGTCGTGGTATAGACGCGGGTACACACACCGCGTTTTTGCGGACTCCGACCGAGAGCAGGAACTTTGCTTTTCGCCGGTTCGGCAGCGCGCGGCTTGCGCACCAGTTGATTAATAGTTGGCATTAAAAATATCCTAAAAAATCTTACGTATCAATCCGTTGAAAAAACAACAGCCGCCACGGCAATTCCGCACCTTGCGCCGTGACGGCTAAAAAGACCGGGCATTCTATTGAGGAACGCCCGCCCTGTCAAGCAAGTGCGTTGCTCTGCGCCTCTGCCGGTTGCTCGCCTTCACTTATTACCGGCGATCCCATATCCAGTCCCAGCCGCTGCCTGCGGCGGGTGGCATGGTAGGCCAAACCCGTGCCAGCCGGAATCAGGCGGCCCACAATGACGTTTTCCTTCAGTCCGCGCAATTCGTCGCGCTTGCCCATGATCGCAGCCTCGGTCAGCACGCGCGTCGTCTCCTGGAATGAAGCGGCAGAGATAAATGAGTCTGTGGACAGCGAAGCCTTGGTAATCCCCAACAGCATAAATTCGAATGTTGCCGGCTTCTTGCCTGCTGCTACCACGCGTTCATTTTCGCGCAGCAGTTCCGCGCGCTCGACCTGCTCCTTGGGAATAAAGGTGGTGTCACCCTCATCCAGAATCTGCACACGGCGCAACATCTGGCGCACGATCACTTCGATATGCTTGTCACTGATCTTCACTCCCTGCAAGCGATATACATCCTGTACTTCGTCCGTGATATAACGCGCCAGCTCAGCCACACCCAGCAAGCGCAGAATATCGTGCGGATCGGCCGGGCCGTCCACGATCATTTCGCCCTGGGTCACCGTCTGCCCTTCATGTACCAGCAAGTGCTTTTCTTTGGTAATCAGGAACTCATGCGGCACACCTTCGGTGTCGGTAATGACCAGACGCTGCTTACCCTTGGTATCCTTGCCGAACGATACGGTGCCGGTAACTTCTGCCAACATGCCCGCGTCCTTGGGCGAACGCGCTTCAAACAATTCCGCCACACGCGGCAGACCGCCGGTAATATCGCGCGTCTTGCTGATTTCCTGCGGGATACGCGCCAACACTTCGCCTACACCAACATGCTGACCATCTTCCACGGTGACGATACAACCCGTCTGGAAAGTTACCGAAATAGACAAGTCAGTCCCGGCAATTTTGATCTCTTTACCTTTATCATCCAGCAAGCGTACCAACGGGCGCAGTGCGCCCTTGCCCTGTGTACCGGCGCGCTTGGGGTCGATCACTACCAGGGTCGACAAGCCGGTAACTTCATCGATCTGCCTGGCAACGGTCACGCCCTCCTCCACGTTCTCAAAGCGCGCACGTCCGGCATATTCGGTAATGATCGGACGGGTATGCGGATCCCAGGTTGCCAGCACTTCGCCAGCACGCACCGGACTACCATCACGCACAGTTAACATCGCACCATACGGTACCTTGTGACGCTCGCGCTCGCGCCCATGATCATCTGTCACCATCACCTCACCACTGCGTGCCACCACCACCACATCTCCACGTGCAGTACTGACGGTACGCATGTTCGCGCTGTACTTCATCATGCCGTTGGACTTACCCTCAACCTGGCTGGCCACCACGGTACGCGATGCTGCGCCGCCGATGTGGAAAGTGCGCATGGTCAACTGCGTACCCGGTTCGCCGATGGACTGTGCAGCAATCACGCCTACCGTTTCGCCCACGGTTACCAAGCCACCGCGACCCAGATCACGACCGTAGCACTTGGCGCACAAGCCATAACGTGTTTCGCAAGTCAGCGGGGTGCGCACATGCACTTCATCGATACCCAGCGACTCAATGGTTTCCACCATATCCTCGTCCAGTAGAATGCCCGCTTCATACAGCGTTTCGCTGGTTTCCGGATTGACAACATCCTTATTAACAACTCGGCCAAGTATGCGTTCACGCAATGCCTCGATTACCTCACCGCCTTCAACCAAGGCCTTAAGCGCGGCTCCGTTGCTGGTCCGGCAATCGTCCTCGGTCACCACCAGATCCTGCGTCACGTCCACCAGACGACGCGTGAGATAACCAGAGTTCGCTGTCTTCAAGGCCGTATCCGCCAAGCCCTTGCGCGCGCCGTGCGTGGAAATAAAATATTGCAACATGTTCAAACCCTCGCGGAAATTCGCGGTAATCGGGGTGTCGATAATGGAACCGTCGGGCTTGGCCATCAGGCCACGCATCCCGGCCAGCTGGCGAATCTGCGCCGCAGAACCGCGCGCGCCGGAGTCAGCCATCATGTAGATGGAGTTAAACGACTCCTGCATCACCACTTTGCCCTTCTTGTCGGTGCGCACCTGGCCGGTAGCCCGTTCAATCACGGGCTCGCTTCCCAGCTGATCCATCATCGCCTTGGCCACCAAGTCACCGGTGCGACCCCAGATATCCACCACCTTGTTGTAGCGCTCGCCTTGAGTCACCAGCCCTGAGGTGTATTGCACGTCAATTTCACGCACCTCTTTTTCTGCCGCAGCTATCAACTCATTTTTCTGTGGCGGCACCAGCATATCATCCAGACAGATTGATATGCCGGCACGGGTAGCGTAAGTGAAGCCGGTCGTCATCAGCCGGTCCGCCATGATCACTGTGTTGCGCAGACCGCAACGACGGAAACTAGTGTTAATCAGGCGCGAAATTTCCTTCTTCTTGAGCGCCTTATTGACCAGGCTGAATGGCAGCCCGACCGGCAGTATCTCTGACAGAATGGCGCGTCCCACAGTTGTTTCGTAGCGCGTGCGTTTTTCCTGGCGCTCACCATTTTCGTCGAGGTAGGCTTCCTTGATGCGCACTACAACCTTGGCCTGCACGTCAGCATGGCCAGACTCATAAGCGCGCAGCACTTCGGACACATCGGCAAACAGCGCGCCTTCGCCCAGCGCGCCAATTTTTTCGCGCGTCATGTAATACAACCCCAGCACGATATCCTGCGACGGCACTATGATAGGCTCGCCGTTGGCAGGAGACAGCACGTTGTTGGAGGCCAGCATCAAAGTGCGGCATTCCATCTGCGCTTCCAGCGACAACGGTACGTGTACCGCCATCTGATCACCGTCGAAGTCGGCGTTAAACGCCGTACAGACCAGCGGGTGCAGCTGGATG
>JANPNS010000257.1:0-3932 GCA_031427575.1 Gallionellaceae bacterium | reverse complement strand
GTTCCCACGCTCTGCGTGGGAATGCAGCTTTGTGCCGCTCCTGCGACACAGGACGCGGAGCGTCCACAGAGGCGTTCCCACGCGGAGCGTGGGAACGATGCACCCCTAGTGGTTGTGGGTGACAACAGGATAGGCAAGGTTGCTTGAACCAGCCTATCCTCCTCGATGGAGGTGATCTCGGCTTGCCCGGCAAGCGCTTCCAGTTCGGTTGCATCCACTTCCAGCGCCATAAAAGGGATGGTGCTGAACGTCTTGATTTTCTCAGGCTTTGCCTTGAGCGATGGAATCTTTTGCAGCACCGCAGAATGCATATCGGCAATTTCTTGGCGTTGTTGCGCCACATCTGCGATGCTCAACTCCCCCTCTGGGGCAAAAGCGGCGCGCACCCCGACGATAACCCGGATCGTCTCACCTTTTGCAGCCTTGCTTCGTAGCTCTTTGAGGGTTTTGGCGGTGTGCGCCTCGGCGCTTGCCGCCAATGATGTCTGGGCTGCATTCCCCAGAACGATTCGGTTACCAGCAAAAGCGTCTGTGACACCTAAAGGCAACACAGATGCCGTCAACAAGGCGGCGAGGAAATTACGAGTCCTATGGTTCATGAGATTACTCCAAACGATATTTAGGGCACCTCTAAAAATCCAAACTCCGTCGCGATACTGCGTTGCTCACAAAAAATTACTCCTTACATATCATAAATATATGCGGCGTTGCAATTTTTTGCTCGCGCCTTGTCTCGCTTAGGATTTTGAATTTTTAGAGGCGCCCTTTAAAGATTGAGGCATGTCGGGTTGGCACGCCAGGATTATTTATTGTCCGGTTTAACTACTCCAATTCCAGGGGTGGGAGCCGCGAGCCGATCTTCCGCTATAGAAGCAATCTCGGCAAGATTGGCAAGCACTTCCAGTTCTGTGGCATTAACTTCCAGAGCCATAAAAGGGCTGTTTTCAAACCGCTTGATTTTTTCTGGTCTTTGCTTGAGCGAGGGCACTTTTTCCAACACTACCAACTGCACTCTGGCAATCTCATTGCGTTGTTGTGCCGCAGCTGCAGCGGTTAACCCGCCTTCAGGGGTAAAGGCGATACGTAGCTCGATGATGATCCGTGTTGTGCCGTCGGCTTCTGTTTGTTTTCTGAGCAAGGTGAGGGCTCTGACAATGTCCGCGTTGGTACTAGCCTTCAAAGGCGACTGAGCGGCATTCCCCGAAACGGCAAGGTCAGCGGCCAAGGCATGCGCAACGCCGCCAGACAAGGCTAATACTGTCATCGGAACAAAAAAGGGGTTCGGCCATAGCAAAAACAAGGCATTTTTGGGGGAATAAAGTGGTCGGGTTGCAGTGCTGGAAACACATGCAAAGTGATGCTGCACAAAGTCATAAACCGCGTTGAATAATGAATATTGCATGACACCTACCCCACAAAAAAATAGCATCCAAACAAAATTTGCCGCCCCCGAACCATAAATTATCAATAAGCCACTGTATCTTCAAGCAATAATCGTTCCATGCTAATCCAAGGCTTGCAGCCTACGCCAGGCCTGGATTCAGCTATACCGCGATGAAATTTAATTGCGAAAAAGTATCAGAAACAGGAGAAAAATCCCGGAATCAGGAATATTTTGCTTGTCACACAAAAATCACAGATCGAAAATTGTACCGCCCGAACTATCTCTCTATGTTTAGTGGTTGCCGACCATATCTATAATGGCAGATCGCAATTCTTGCTTCAGTATCGTATCGGCCTGATCCAGGGTACGCCTAAGCGAGCTTTCTTTGTCTTGGGCACTGCTCTTGATGGGCCAATGCTTGGTGCCGCGTACCCGGCCACTGCCTGCTTCGGACAAGGTAATTTCCAGATTGCCGCGCTGCCAGTACCACCCACCCTGGTATCCCAGGTCATTCAAATTCATCCGCGCCTGCAAAATAAAATCCGGCTTCGGTGCAGTCTCGATCATGAATCCGGCCTTTGCCAATGCGCCATCTACTATCTCTGCCAAGCCCTGAGGTGAATCTACTGACACTTGCGCAGCCACCCGCACGCGCTTCAATAACTCGTCCCGATCGGCCTTGAGTTTTGTGCTGTCCCATTTAGGCTCGGTACCCATGCCAGAGGGATCCAACACTTGCAAGGATTTCTGCAAATCCTGACGCTCCACCTGGGCATCTACTGCCCGGCTGGCAGCGGCAATCTTGAGAAAAAGATCGGTGTTGCGCTGCGCCTGCTCAACATAATTGCGCGTGGCGTTATCCTGTTCGTCTATCTGTTGCCGCAGGCTGGCCGCCGCCTGCAAGCGTGACAGTATGGCCAGTGCATGATAATTTTCAATAGTCAGGTCATGCCACAATTCCGCGATTTGAATACCGCGCACTAGCTGCTCGGTGCGCGTGGTGATGCGGCGCGAGGATGAGCCTTGATACTGCCCCGGCTCAGTGCCAGCGGAGTCACTCTTGAAGCTCTGCACATCCTCGCTGTCCACTGCTATTTTAACCTGGAAAATTTTTGCCAAATCGGCACGGGCGCGATCCTGGGCTTCTTGCTGAGTAGCCGCCATGCCACGACCCAGCAGATATTGTGTGTTCTGGTAACTGGTGCTGTCACCGTCTATCCAATCCGGTTTGGCCTGCTGGACAGACTCCGTGGCACAGCCACCCGACAGCAAGACCACAGCTGCGAAAACGGCGAGAACAAATGATTTCATTTTTTTCTCCTTATGGTGGAAAGCTGTGCTGGAATCCAATGCTCGGTCAGATAAGTTTTGTGCCCCTTGCTGATCTCGACCTCAGGGTATTCGCGAATTGCCACGACTTGTTCATCGGACCCCAATAGTTCAGCCTTGATGGTATATCTGCCCGGAGGCAGCGGCAATCGCGCCAGATTGATACTGGCCGGCAAGGTCAGCCAGCTGCGGGTATCGGCGCGTTCGGTGGCCACTGCCGCCACCTGCACGGCAAGAGAACCGAGCAAACCAACCATGGCATCATTGCCATTGTTACCGCGATTATTACTCAGCGCCTTCTGTGTCGTGACCTTGACCGCCGCCCGCGCGATCGAACGCGCGGTAATCGCCGCCATGCGTGCATCCAGACTTTGCCTGGCGATGGCATCAATGTCTTCCATCAACTCGGTCGTGACCTGCTTGCCCGCGACACTGATGCGTGCAGCCACTACATTGTTGCTGCGCGATTCATAATAAGGCAAGGCGATGCGCACCATCACCCCGCTGACCGGATCAAATAAACTGGCGGCCTTTTCACGTTTAATAGGGGCAAGGCCGTTGTTCAAAACAAAAACCAGCTCTCCCTGTTCCATAGTATTTCCGCGTGCTGACACTTTTGGGAGCGGAGAGTCGATAGCAAATTCTTTCTGATACTGCGCCACTTCGTCCATCAACCCTTGTCGTCTTGCCAGTCGCAACAGGTCGTGCTTGAGCAGAGTCGGCATGGCTAATCCGTAATTGCCCTGATATTTTTTGTATGCCTCGTAGGCCTTGCGATAGGCAATCAGGGCGTCGCTCCACTCGCCGCGTTCCTCATAAATCATGGCAGTGAGATAACGGGAAAAAGCATCCTCGGTGAATTTGCTGTCGGAAATGTGTTCGCCCAGTTCGCGCAGCTTGACATCCACCTGTAACGCCTCAACCCGCGCCTCATCGGGCTGTTCCAGCTCCAGGTAATTAAGCGCCATATAAAGATGCACCAACACCTGTTCGTAATCGTCACCGGCGTAACTGACCGTGGCATCGTTAACAATAAATGACAGCGTATTTTCACGCACACTGATCGCATAAAGGCGCTCCATTTCCGCCTTGGCCGTTTCCAGCATCTGGTTGGAGCCTACAAAATCGCCTTTCATGCGCAACACCATGCCTTTGTTGAGCAGATACAGCACCCGATCGGTTTTGGATCCGGCCTGCTTCTCTATGCCTTGCAGCGCAG
>JANPNS010000256.1:0-12529 GCA_031427575.1 Gallionellaceae bacterium | reverse complement strand
ATGCCAGCGGCGCATCTTGCCAAGCGGTTGGGGCTGGTGCCTTCAACGGTGCTGCGGTTGGAAACTTCCGAGGCAGACGACACCATTACCCTGGGCAGTTTGCGGCGAGTAGCAGAGGCGTTGGGTTGTGAGTTGCAATATGCGCTGGTGCCAAAGCAAACCCTTGCGCAGACCATGGAAGCGCAGGCTAATAAAGTTGCCCGTGAACGGATGGCGACGGTGGCGCATTCCATGGCGCTGGAAGCGCAGGCCAGTTCAGGCGATGCGGTGAATACTCAGGTGCAGGAAATAGCAGAAAGCCTTCTCAGGGGATCAAGGCGCGAGTTGTGGCGGTGAGTCTTGATTATCCGCCGGGCGCCACTCCGCTGGATGCAGACGAGCTTGCCAGCCTGATACCCAGGCACATAACCGCACAGGCCGAGCTTAACGAGTGGGAACAGCTCAACATCGAGCAAGGTGAGGCTTGGGCGCGGCGGCAACGCAAGAATATTCTTGATGAGACATTCGTGCGCGAACTGCACCGGCAAATGTTTGGCGAAACCTGGAGTTGGGCGGGCAGCTTTCGCAAGTCAAACAAGAATATCGGCGTCGAATGGCAACAGGTCGCCGTGAAGTTGCGTGACCTGATTAACGATGCGCGCTACCAGATTGATCACGCCATTTACCCGCCCGACGAAATTGCCACACGCTTCCATCGCCGCTTGGTCGCGATACATCCGTTTCCTAACGGCAATGGTCGCCATGCGCGGACGATGGCTGATTTGCTGATACAGCAACTTGGCCAGCCGCGATTTAGCTGGGGCAACAAAAGCCTTACCGAAGCAACCGAGATGCGCACGCGCTATATCGCGGCCCTGCGCGCTGCTGACAGCGGCAACATCAAGCCGCTGATGGATTTTGTTAGAAGCTAAACCAACTGATTTTTTATTTCTTGGGATCGTACTTGAAAGACAAGGCCACTCTCGCTCGGTAAGCGGCGACTTTGCCTTCTTCAATCACCATATCCAATTTAATGACTTCAGCCACCCTCAGGTCGCGCAAGGTTTTTGAGGCGGCGTTGACCGCGTTGGCGGCGGCATCTTCCCAGGATTTTTTGCTGGTTCCGACCAGTTCGGTAATACGATAAACGCTGTCTGTGGTCATGACTTTCTCCTTTATCACAATGAACTGCAGTGGTTAATATTATCAGAAATCGGGTCAGTTATTTTTAGCCGTGCCAACAAGGTTATTTTTCATCACCAGATTCATTCTCAGCCCAAACTCCTGAGCAAAATTGCGCATGGCCTTGGCGGCTTCGACTTCGCCGGTGGCACGCTCAAAAGTATCGGCCATGGATAACAGGCTTTGGTGATAAAACTGTTTCATCTCATCCACCATCATGTCCTTGGTCCATAAATCAATGCGCAGCGTATTGCTGTCTACGGCATCCCACACAGAAATCATGATTGCTTTGCTGGCGCTTTCTTTATGGGCATCGGAGGCATGCCAGTGGATTTTTTCCGGTATCTTGTTGTCATCCATGGTAACGGTGAATTTTATTTCAGATTTTTTCATTGCTTTCCTCCTTAACGGTTTTATTCGAATCAAACTGGATGCGGTGCAACTGGGCATACACGCCGTTTTTGGCCAGTAATTCGCGGTGGCCACCCACTTCGACGATTTCACCTTTTTGCAATACGACTATGCGGTCGGCCTTTTCAATGGTGGACAGGCGATGCGCGATGACCAGCGTGGTGCGGCCTTGCATCAGGGTTTCCAGCGCGGCCTGTACGTGACGTTCGGATTCGCTGTCGAGCGCAGAGGTTGCTTCGTCCAGAACAAGTATCGGCGCATTTTTAAGAATGGCGCGCGCGATGGCGATGCGTTGGCGCTGCCCGCCGGAAAGGCGCACGCCTTTTTCGCCCACCAGCGTTTGCAAACCTTGCGGCATTTCGCGGATGAATTCCATCGCATGCGCGGCTTGTGCGGCGGCGACAATTTCCGCTTCGGGCACGTCGCGCATCTGGCCATACGCGATGTTGGCAGCAACCGTATCATTGAACAAAACCACTTCCTGGCTGACCAGCGCAATGTTGGCGCGCAGGCTGGCCAGCGTCAGCTCCGCCAGATCGTAGCCATCCAGTGTGATGCGCCCGCTGCTTGGTGCATAGAAGCGCGGGACGAGGTTGGCCAAGGTGCTCTTGCCGCCGCCCGAGGCACCGACCAGCGCGACGACCTCGCCCGCCGGAATTTTCAGGCAGATATCGCGCAACGCCAGCCTGCCGTCTTGCAGGTACGCCATGCTGACGTGTTCGAATTCCAGCTGCCCGGAAGCGCGGTCTATTGTCGTTTTACCGGTATCGGTTTCGCTCATTGTGTCCAGCAGTTCAAATACGCTTTCCGAGGCCGCCAATCCGCGCTGCAAATGTTCGCTGACACTGGTGAGCCGTTTCAAGGGTGCGGTCAGCATTAACATGGCGGCGACGAAGGACAGAAATCCGCCCACCGTGGTTGCATCGCTGCGCGACTGCACCGTGGCAATATAAACCACCACGGCTAACACGACCGCCGCTACCATTTGCACCAAGGGTACATTGGCGGCAGACGCGGCGGCCTGCTTCATGGCGTGGCGCCGTACCCAGTTGGTCTGCTCGCTGAAGCGGTCCCCTTCGTATTGCTGTCCGCCAAACAGTTTAACCACCTTGTGCGCAGTGACGCTTTCTTCAATCACCTGGGTAATGCCTCCCATGGCGCGCTGCGAATCACGGCTGGAGGTGCGCAAGCGGCCACTGATGGAGTTGATGATGAGGATAATGACGGGAGCCATCACCAGACTGAGCAGGGTGAGCTTCCAGTCGAGGTAGAACAGCCAGCCCAACAGGCCCACGATAATGATGGAATCACGCACTGCAATCGTGACCACATTGGTGGCCGCCGCCGTTACCTGTGTTACATCAAAAGTCAGTTTTGAGATGAGCGTGCCGGTCGCGTGGTGGTCATAAAAATGCGCAGGCAGGGCCAGTAGTTTGCCGAACATCTCGTTGCGCAAATCCATCACTACCTTGTTCCCCACCCAGTTGATGGAGTAGGTTGCAATAAAAGTTGCCAAGCCGCGCACGAAGAAGATCGCCACGATGAACAGCGGCGCCAAGCGCATGATGGTGTCGTCCTTATGCACGAAAGTACCGTCCAGCATCGGCTTGAGCAAGGCCGGTAACAGGGGTTCGGTAGCCGCAGCGACCGTCATGCCGAGGATGGACAGCGCAAACACGCGCCAGTAGGGTTTGACATAGCCGAGCAGGCGCAGGTAAAGCTGGGAGCTGGTCATATGCGTGTGGGTCATATTCATGGCGCGCACTGTAGCAGGAAGAGGCACGGCTAGTTGAAGACAGTGCTTACGCGCTTAAACGGCGAGGAAATAAAAGTTTAGAGATTGTCTGATCACGAATGCGCCCGCTGCTTGCCGATGATATCGAATGCCATGTGCAGTGCGACGGCACACGCGATATAAAGCAGCGCCACCAAAACATACGGGCCATAGTACTGGGCGACACGCGACGCGTATTCAACCGCGCTCATATTGGCAAAATGTTCGGAGAACAAATAAAAGGTGGCGTTGGAAAATACGAAGGCGAAACTATTGACCGCCCATGCAACCAGCGCTAACCCGATCAATCCTTTGCCTTGCATGGTATGCCGCAATGCGAACCAGTGGCCGACCAACCACAGGCTGCCGTAAGTCGGGATCAGGAACCAATAAGCCGGAGTCATGCACCAGTCGCTGACGCCTTGCATGGAAGTCGCGTAGTAATCGACCAGCCCCGCTTCCAGAGTCAACGCGATGAACGCGGCGATAGACGCACGAGCAGATACGGCCAGATATAAGCCGCCCAGAAAAAATACCGCGAGAGAGGCATCAGGCAAAGAAACCGCCGAGCCGAAATGATTAAAGCGAGTAGCCGCCATCAGCGCGGCCAGCGCTGCGAAGATTGCGATGGTTTTGGTTTGAATGTTATTCATTGCATCTCCTACATGAGCGCTTGTTTTAATGATGGCAACAGTACACCAAGCCAGGCAAAAAGCAAAGGTGGTCAGGCGGATACTGTGTAGATACTCTGTTCAAGGTCAAGCAATTTTTCAGTAATGTTTGCCCCTCCCGGCGCATGCTGGAAGCACATAAAAGCGCGCGTTATCGAACGGCTTATTGTCCCTCAACATCCCGTGGAGTGCATGCAGCAGTTTACGCATCACCGCACAAACGGCCTGCAACGGTTTCTTGCCGTTATCCAGCAGATGCTGGAAATAAGCTTTGACGTGCGGATCGTGCTGTTTGGCGCTCAAGGCCGGCATGTAGAGGGCGGAACGGAGCCGAACCACTTGGCCGTGCTAATACACCCTTCGACAAGATCAGGGCGAACGGTAGGTAAAAAAATTGTGGTCGTTTCTATCTGGAAATAGAATAAGGCGTGCCGTTGTTGCGGATGACGAGCACTAATTCTTCGACACCGACGTCAATTCCGGCGAACAGCGATTTGAGTTCTTGAACTATTTTTTTGGGTTGAAGGGTCATGATATTTGTCCTTAAGGTTAAAAAAGTAAGTAAACTATCCACTGGTTTCCCGACCCTGAATATGCGCCTACCATCCTTGTGTATGCAGGCTCCGGTTATGCAATCTGCGGGCCTCGGATACGCAACGAGTATGGGCGAATAGGGCGGGGCCAATCTACAATCAGGCTCTGGTTAGAAACCAGTCCTCAGGGGCGCACGGCCTTCCCGGTGAATCGTGAAACTTTACTTGATCTCCTTAAGGGCGCCTCTAAAAATTCAAAATCCTAAGTGAGACAAGGCGCGAGCAAAAAATTGCGACGCCGCATATATTTGATATGTAAGGAGTAATTTTTTGTGAGCAACGCAGTATCGCGACGGAGTTTGGATTTTTAGAGGTGCCCTTGACAGAATTTCATTAGATTCGATCATACAAGGAGCCCGATTTATACCAAAGGCAGGCAATTCACTATCCGGCAAGCCGGATGCGTTGTGACACTCGGGCGATAGCTTTCTGTCGCGCAACACCCTAAAGGGTGCAAGAACCTCTTCGAGGTAAATTGCAACAAAGTCAGGCAATCTGCTATCGAGCAAGCTCGATGCAGAGTTGACACCGCTCCTACATTCCGTGGAATTAGGGTCTTTTTTAACGCGAAGATGGAATAACATGGCAATACCGATTTAAAGTTCGATATGAGCGCCTTGCGCTGCATCAAGTAGAAAACAGCCTACATAGGTTCAAATCAACATCATGGAACTACATCAATTTTTTCTGTTCCTCGCCATCATCCTGATTTCGGCGCGGGTACTTTCCGAGACGGTGGCGCGCTTCGGCATCCCCTCGGTTATCGGCGAGCTGCTGGCCGGGCTGCTGGTCGGGCCCTCGCTGTTGGGATGGGTGTCGCCCGACACCACGATGAGGCTACTGGCCGAGATCGGCATCATCCTGCTGCTGTTCGAAGTGGGCATGGATACCGACCTCAGCCGCTTGGCGCGCTCCGGAGCCAAGCCTTACATCGTAGCGGTGATCGGATTCTTGCTGCCGTTTGCGTTGGGCTATGCGATCAGCACATGGCTATTCGGCTTGCCCGTACTGACGGCGTTATTCATCGGCGGCACGCTCACCGCGACCAGCATCGGCATCACCGTGCGTGTGCTGGACGATCTGGGCAAACGTCATTCCGATGAGGCGCAAATCGTGATAGGCGCAGCGGTGCTGGACGACATCCTCGGCGTGCTGGCGCTGGCTTTTCTCTACCAGTTTGCGGTAGAAAAGCAGGTCTCGGTGCAGGCATTGGGCGAAGTCAGCCTGTATATCGTGCTGTTCATGGTGCTCGCTCCGTTCGTCGCCAAACTGGCGGCGATCGTGATCGACCGCCTTGATCAGCGCGCCGCCACGCCGGGATTGCTGTTGACTATGGTTCTGTCGCTGATCCTGCTGTTCTCGTGGCTGGCGCACGTGGTGGGCGCGCCAGCAATTATGGGCGGCTTCGCGGCGGGGCTGGCGTTCGGCCAGCATTTCGGCTTCAGCATGCGCTTGCCCCGTCGCGGCAAGAGTATGTTTCGTTTCGAGCCGAGCCCGAAACTGGCGCACCGCCTCGAAGAACAGATGCGCCCGCTGATCCACACTTTCTCGCCGTTGTTCTTCGTGATGGTCGGCGTGTCGCTCAATCTCAACGCCGTGGATTGGAGTTCGGCCTTCGTCTGGGCGCTGGCCGGGACGCTGCTGCTGGTAGCCTTCATCGGCAAATTCGCAGCGGGATTCTTCATCCGCGAGCCGCGCCGCAATCAAGCGGCGATCGGCCTGGCGATGATCCCGCGCGGCGAGGTGGGACTGATTTTCGCGCAACTCGGTTTCAGCCAGGGCATCCTGAATGGCGAGTTGTATGCCGCGTTGCTGATCGTCATCGCGCTGACCACCATGGCGCCGCCGTTTTTACTCAAATGGTTTTATGGCCGTTTTGAAATACCGGCAGCTTGATATGCTGACCGGCATGAAATTGAATAGAGGGCACCTCTAAAAATCCAAACTCCGTCGCGATGCTGCGTTGCTCAAGAAATTTTAACGCTTACATATCAAACATATGCGGCGCGCTAAAATTTATTTCGCGCCTTGCCTGGCTTAGGATTTTGAATTTTTAGAGGTGCCCTAGAGGGAACCTCTAATCAATATTTGCGTGCATTCGCTGTGCGGGTGGCCTGGCTACTCCGTTTCCGCGCCTGCTGATTTTTAGTCAGAGAAAAACAAACCGGCTATGCCTCAACACACCTTTCCCTCCCCACCCAGCGACGGTAGTATGAGCCCGACGGAATGGTATCTGGCCATTTGCGCAAGGCCGGGATTTATTCGTGATGAAGCTCAAGCGGCAGCGATTGAGGTGCTGGATGCGCTGTGGCATGAACTGGTAGCGTTCAAAGCCAGGCGCAATCAATTTCTTGGGCGTAGCCTGCGCAGCCCGTCCGTGCCCAAGGGTTTGTACTTGTGGGGCGGGGTCGGGCGTGGCAAGAGTTTTTTAATGGATGCGTTTTATGCCTGCGTACCCTATCGTCGCAAGCGCCGCATCCACTTTCACAATTTCATGGCGGAAGTTCACCATGAAATGAAAGCTCTTGCCACCGAAAAAGATCCGCTGCTTGCCTTGGCCGACAGCATTGCCAAGTCCACCCGGCTGCTGTGCTTTGACGAGCTGCACGTCAGTGATATTGCCGACGCCATGATATTGGGGCGACTGCTGGCGGCATTGATAGAGCGGGGCGTGGTACTGCTGACCACTTCAAACTACCCGCCCGATGACTTGTATCCCAACGGTTTACAGCGCCAAAATTTTTTACCCGCGATAGCCTTGCTCAAGCGCGAGCTGACCGTACTGAACGTGGACGGCGGCAGTGACTACCGCTTGCGCGGAATGATACGAGAGCCGGTATTTATGGTTTCTGGCGATGCTGGAAGCGCTGGCGATGCCGAAAACGAAGACGCCATGCACGGCATGTTTCAACGGTTATGTTCGGGCGCGCTGCAAGATGCACAGGCCATTACCGTGCAAGGCCGCTCTATCCCACTCATAAAACTTGCCCACGGCATGATCTGGTTTGACTTCAAATCCATCTGCGGCGAGCGGCGTGGGCAAACTGATTATCTGGAAATTGCCCACAGATTTCATACGGTATTTGTGTCGCATATTCCAAAACTGACAGCCAGTGATGGCGCAGAGGCGCAACGCTTTAGCTGGCTTGTAGACGTGTTTTACGACCATCGCGTCAAACTGGTGACCATGGCAGCCACCACTCCGGACGAAATGTTCACCGAAGGCATGCAGGACAGTGAATATTCCCGCACTGTCAGCCGCCTGACCGAGATGCAGTCCAGAAGCTATCTGGAGTTGCCGCATCAACCGGAAAATACCACATTGCGGACAGTCGCAGATTAATTCAGCGAACCTGATCGTTGCTGATAGCACGAATAGTCATGTTCCCTTGATAAAGCCTGACATCCATCCTGCCCAGGAAGGACATCCCCAGCAACATTTCATCGCCAAGATTAGATGAAATTGAAGCTGCCACATCATGTGCGACTATGCCCCCGAGTTTTACGCTGGTTAACCGGGTCATGTAGGAAACTATTTCTCCGTTGGCTGTTTGGGTTCTGACCGCGTGAAAACTTTGCAACCCCAATTTATCTGCCAGCGCTTGGGAAATAGCGACATGGGTGGCGCCGGTATCCACCATGACCGGAATTTTCATGCCGTTGATATAAGCCTCGGCGCGGTAATGGCCGGACAAATCGCGCTTTAATACTACCTCGGTTGTTTGATTAATATTTTCGGCAGAGTTGGGGTTGACCTTGCTGTTCATGAAATAGTACAGGCCACCCGCCAGCGCAAGCCAGACGGCCATGACAAACAATATTTTCAAATTTGATCGCGAAAAAAGTGCCATGATATTTTCTAGCCATTTGCGCCAAACATCATGCGCCTGGCCACAAATTTTTTCGCACCCGGCAGGCAGTCCAGCAGCGACAATGCTGCGGCGCGGGCACTATTGATCAAAGGCAGATCGTTGCTGAACGAGCGCACCAGACCATCGGTAAAGTGAATGCCGCCATTGCGGTCTATGCATCGCTGCTTGTGGTATGAGCGCAGCATCGCTGCGGATCCGAGCGAATGGGGTGCGCAGTCGAGAATTTCCTGAGCCAACTCATAAGCGTCGCGCAGGCCGATGTTGAAGCCCTGCCCGGCCGCCGGGTGCAGGGTTTGTGCGGCGTTGCCAAGTAATACCGTGTGTGGCAGGGTGATGTTAGGCGCGCGTTTGAGGCGTAGCGGAAAGCAGACGCGTTTCCCTGCTGTCAGGAATTCGCCGACGCGATCACCAAAGTGCTGGTGCAGTTGCGCCAGAAAAGTGGCGTCATCCCATTGCAACATTTCTTGCGTCGCTTCGTGCGCCACTGTCCATACCAATTCATAACCATCGCCAAATGGCAACAGTGCCACCGGGCCTTGGGCGGTAAAGCGCTCAAACGCGGTATCAGCTTGCAAGTGGCTGCAGGAAATGTGGGAGATGATGGCGCTCTGGCCATAATCGTATATTACTGGCGGATGAGTAGTTTCCAAAAGCTTGCCGCCATCTGCGACTACGGCGAGGCGGGCATTGAGCGTATGTTCGTTGTCTGACTGGCGATAAACCAGCGTTGCGCTGCCGGCGTTGCTATGCAGTTGTGTGACAGCCGCGCCTGAAATGCAAGTGATGTTGCTATTCTGCAAGGCATTTTGCAGTTTGGCTTGCAGTGAAGAGAATGGCAGGACGTAGCCGAGTTCCGGCACGTTGAGCTCGGTTGCGCGCAACAGAGCGCGACCGAAGGAGTTTTTTTGTGAGATATGTATGGTGCGGATCGGCGTGACCGAAGTGAGTTCATCCCACACCCCGATTCGATTCAGCAATAAACGGCTGCCGTAAGACAATGCCAGCGCACGTGGATCGGTAGCCGTATGTTCCATCTTGCGCGCTTCCAGTATCCGGACATCCCAGGGGCTGTCGCGCAACGCCAGCGCCAGTGCCGCGCCGACTGGGCCGCCACCGATGATAGCCACATCGCAATGCGCACTCATGGCCGCTTCATGATCTCTTCAATCGCCGCAACTGTTTTGGGCGCAGCCGCAGTCAGCACTTCGCAACCCTGTGTGGTGATCACCACATCATCCTCAATGCGGATGCCAATGTTCCACAATGCCTTGGGTACATTATCTGCCGGGCGTATGTAGCAGCCGGGTTCCACGGTCAGGGTCATGCCCGGTTGCAGGGCGCGCCAGTTGCCGTCCAGTTTGTAAGCGCCGACATCATGCACGTCCATGCCCAGCCAGTGTCCGGTGCGATGCATGTAGAAACATTTATAGGCGCCGCTTTCCAGTACGCTCTCGACATTGCCGCTGCACAGTTTGAGATCAATCAGGCCTTGCGCCAATATGCGCAAGGCTGCGTCATGCGGTTCGTTCCAATGTGCACCGGGACGCGCGGCGGCGATGGCGGCAGTTTGTGCCGCCAGCACCATTTCATACACGTCTTTTTGCGCGGCGCTGAATTTTCCGTTGATGGGAAAGGTACGCGTGATATCAGTGGCGTAACCATCCAGTTCGCACGCCGCATCAATCAACAAAAGATCGCCGTCCTTGAGCGCGGCATGGTTGGCGATGTAATGCAGCACGCAAGCATTGGCTCCGCCGGCCACGATAGAAGTATAAGCGGGCGCTTGCGCGCCGCTCTTGCGAAATTCATGCAGCAGCTCAGCTTCGATTTCATATTCCATTTTGCCGGGGCGGGTGGCGCGCATCGCGCGACTATGCGCGGCGGTGGAAATGGCAGCAGCGCGGCGCATGATGGCGAGCTCATCGCTGTCCTTGATCAAGCGCATTTCATCCAGCAGCAGGCGAATATCGTGCAGCTCGTTGGGCGCAGTGATGCCGCTGCGCACCTGTGCCTGTACACGTGCGCGCAGAGCGAGTATGCGGTCATCCCATACGGCGTGGGCGCCGAGCGGGTGGAATAGCGCGGGCTGATTGCCCATCAGTTCGGTCAGTTTGTCGTCCAGTTGTGCGATCGGGAAAGCGGCATCGAAGCCAAAATTTTCCTTTGCTCCGTCCGGCCCGTGGCGGAAGCCATCCCAGATTTCACGTTCCTTGTCTTTTTCGCGGCAGAACAAAATGGATTGCGGGTTGGCGCCTGCTACCAGTATCAGCACCGCTTCCGGTTCGTCAAAACCGGTGAGGTAATGGAAGTGGCTGTCGTAGCGGTAAGCATAGTGTGCATCACCGTTGCGCAACATTTCCGGCGCAGTGGGGATGACGGCAATGCCGCGCTGCATCCGGTTAATGAGACGGCTGCGGCGACTGGAGTAAAGAGAAGGGTTAAGCATGGGACGTATTGTGCGGCTGCCGTAATTCCTTGTCGAGTTGTTCGAGTCGTTGCGGGGTGCCGACATCTACCCAGCGCCCGGCATAATGTTCGCCGCTGACTTTGTTTTGCGCGACCTGTGCGCGCAGCAGCGGAGCCAGCGGGGCAGATGACCCGCGCGGAATGTTGGCAAACAAGCCGGGTAAATATATCCCGATGCCGCTGAAAGTCAGGATCGAGGATCGAGGATCGAGGACTGAGGTCGCAGGTTTTGTCACTCTGCCATCGGACAGTCCAAAATCGCCGTTGGGATGTTGTGGTGGGTTGTCGACCAGCACCAGGTGTGCCGCGTCGCCACGTTTGATCAGTGCAGCGGCGTGGACAAGCAGTTGCGCGAAATCGTAATCACAATAAATGTCGCTGTTGATGACGGCAAAGGGTTCGCCCTCTCCCCCAACCCCTCTCCCCGAAGGAGAGGGGAGTAGCAGCGGCAGCGCATTGGCAATGCCACCTGCCGTTTCCAGCGCGGGATTCTCCGGCGAATAACGGATGCGCACGTTGAACTTGCGGCCATCGCCCAGAGCCGCCTCAATTTGCCGGCCGAGATGGGCGTGATTGATGACCAGCTCGCTTATTCCCGCTCTCGCCAAGTTCTCGATATGCCACAGGATCAATGGCTTGCCGCCCGCTTGCAGCAAGGGTTTGGGGGTGCGATCGGTGAGCGGGCGCATGCGTTCGCCGCGCCCGGCGGCCAGCAGCATGGCCTTCAAGGGTTTAAGCCTTTCACGTTTGCCCCCTCGCCCGCTTGCGGGAGAGGGCAGGTCTCCAATACATCCAACAATTTCAACAACGGTTTTAAATCAATGTAACGCTCGCAAGCCTTGCGCAAATAATCCATCACCAGCGGCAAGTTTTGCAGATAGCCGTCCTTGCCATCACGGTGATACAGGCGCGCGAATATGCCCAACACTTTCAGGTGGCGTTGCACTGCCATCCATTCGTAATCGCGGTAGAAATCGGCAAAGTCGGCATGTACCGGCAGGTCGACTTTTCTGGCCTTTTCCCAGTAGCTAATCAACCAGTCCAACACCTCGGCTTCTTCCCAGCGTATATAAGCATCCTTGAATAGCGAAGCGACTTCGACGCCGTGATGGCCGAGCGCAACCTGACCCGCGCCGCCGAGCGTCTGGCGATGACGCAGCCGGCCGTCAGCCACGCGCTGAAGCGCTTGCGCGAGACCCTGGGCGACCCCCTGTTCGTCCGCCAGGCCTTCGGCATGAAGCCCACCGCCCGCTCCGATGAGCTGTGGCCCGAGGTGCGGACGATCCTGGCGCGGCTGCAAAGTCTGCTCGATCCCGGCGCGTACGACCCTTGCGCCGAGGAGCACACCTTCCGCATCGCCATGGCCGATGCCACCTCGGCGATGGTGCTGCCGCCGCTGATTCATGACCTGGAGCGCAGCGGCGCACTGGCCAATGTGCATGTGCTGCCGTTGACCACCCGCGACCCGCGCGCGCTGCTGGAGCAGGGCGAGGCGGATTTCGCCATCGGCTATTTTCCCGGTGCGATGGCGGCGGTGAAGTCCCAGGGCAACCAGTCCACCATCCGCCAGCAGCGGCTCTA
>JANPNS010000255.1:0-4930 GCA_031427575.1 Gallionellaceae bacterium | reverse complement strand
GTTGTCTCACCCAGAGGATTGAGGAGAGGGTTCAGAAACGAAGCCGCGCATTATATTGAAATTTGGCTAGATGCGCAAGCGCCAATCACAATTAATTAACTGTCTTAAACCGCTTGCGCCTTCTCCACCAGCTTAGTCACGCGCCAACTCTTGGTCTTGGCCAGTGGCCGACACTCTTCAATGGAAACCAGATCGCCCTCATGGAACTCATTATTCTCGTCGTGCGCATGGTATTTCTTCGAAACTCGCAGCACCTTCCCCAGTAACGGATGCTTGGTCTTGCGTTCAACCAGCACGGTAACGGTCTTGTCCATCTTGTCACTCACCACCGTGCCGGTCAGCGTACGTTTCACATTTGTCGCACTCATTGCTGCGCACCCTTCTCTGTCAATATGGTTTTCACGCGGGCAATGTCCCGGCGCACCTTGTTCAGCTGGCTATTATTGTTCAATTGCTGGGTCGCTACCTGCATGCGTAGCCCAAACTGCGCCTTGGTCAAAGAGATCAATTCTTTATCCAGATCCGCTGCGGATTTCACTCTCAGCTCACTTGCCTTCATGCTTGTTTTCATATATCACGCCCCTACCTGTCTAATTACGAATGTGGTAGCGATAGGCAATTTGGCCGACGCCAGGCGGAACGCCTCGCGCGCTATCACTTCATCCACGCCATCCATTTCATACAGCATCTTGCCCGGCTGAATTTCAGCAACGTAATACTCCGGATTACCCTTGCCGTTGCCCATACGTACCTCAGCAGGTTTCTGTGAAATCGGCTTGTCCGGAAAAATACGGATCCAGATACGCCCGCCACGCTTGATATGGCGCGTCATGGCGCGGCGTGCCGCCTCAATCTGCCGTGCTGTCAGTCGGCCACGCGCAACCGCCTTGAGACCAAATTCACCAAAACTGACTTTATTGCCGCGCGTCGCAATGCCGGTGTTACGGCCTTTCTGCTCCTTGCGATATTTCCTTCTAGCTGGCTGCAACATGTTTTGCCCCCGACTTTCTTACTCGTTTTTCCGGTTCGGCCGCTACTGACGAGGACGCCTCTTCCAGCTCAGTGTAATCACCCTTGTATACCCATACCTTGACCCCGATGATGCCGTAGGTGGTTTTTGCCTCGGCCGTGCCATAGTCGATATTGGCGCGCAAGGTATGCAATGGCACACGTCCTTCGCGATACCACTCAGTACGCGCGATTTCAATACCGTTCAAACGACCCGCACTCATAATCTTTATTCCTATTGCACCCAGGCGCATGGCATTCTGCATGGCGCGTTTCATGGCACGACGGAACATGATGCGCTTTTCCAGTTGCGAGGTAATGCTTTCTGCAATCAACTGCGCATCCACTTCCGGCTTGCGCACTTCTTCAATATTCAACGCGACATCAGGCAAGCCCATGCGCTTCCTCAACTCGGCGCGCAGAGATTCAATATCTTCACCCTTCTTGCCGATCACCACGCCGGGGCGTGCAGTGTATATCGTTATCTTGGCATTTTTTGCCGGGCGCTCTATGACTATCTTGGAAACGCCCGCACCGAACAACCTCTTCTTCAGGTAATCCCGCACCTCGATATCCTTGAGCAACATACCGGCAAAATTCTTGCTGTTGGCATACCACTTGGAAGACCAGTTTTTTTGCACGCTCAACCGGAAACCGACTGGATGAATTTTCTGTCCCATATTTTTATTAGCTCCCGACGATAATGGTAATGTGGCAGGTTTGCTTTTCGATGCTGTTGCCACGGCCCTTGGCGCGAGCCCTCATACGCTTAAGCGAAGCGCCCTCGTCCACATAGATAGTGGTAACTTTCAGCTCGTCTATATCAACGCCATCATTGTGTTCGGCATTGGCAATTGCAGATTCCAAACCCTTCTTGATAATCACCGCACCCTTTTTTGGGCTGAACGTCAGAATGTTCAAGGCTTTGCCCACAGGCAGGCCGCGGATTTGATCTGCCACCAGGCGACCTTTTTGGGCTGACAGGCGCACACCCCGAACTATTGCTGTTGTGCTCATCATGCCTCCTTCTTCTTGACCACTACTGCTTTTCTGTCAGCGGCGTGCCCCTTGAACGTGCGGGTCAGCGAGAATTCGCCCAGCTTGTGGCCCACCATGTTTTCGGAGATATACACGGGTATATGCTGTTTGCCGTTATGCACGGCAATGGTCAACCCGACAAAGTCCGGCAACACGGTAGAACGACGTGACCAGGTTTTCACCGGGCGCTTGTCACTGGTGGCGCGTACTGCATCCACTTTTTTTTGCAAGTGAATATCAACGAATGGACCTTTTTTAATGGAACGTGCCATATTTTTACCCCTTAAACCTGAAAGCGACGACGTACTATCATGCCGCTGGTGCGCTTGTTGCGACGTGTACGGAAGCCTTTGGCCGGCACACCCCATGGGCTGACCGGATTGCGTCCGGCGGCAGTCTTGCCTTCACCGCCACCGTGCGGGTGATCCACCGGATTCATAGCCACCCCACGCACGGTCGGGCGCACACCGCGCCAGCGCATTGCACCTGCCTTGCCTATGGAGCGCAAGCTGTGCTCGGCATTCCCTACTTCGCCCAGGGTCGCCTTGCAATTCACGTGTACCTTGCGAATTTCGCCTGAACGCAAACGCAGTTGCGCATACTCGCCTTCGCGTGCCAGCAGCTGCACCGAAGTTCCGGCAGAACGCGACAACTGCGCACCTTTGCCAGGCAACATTTCAATACAATGTATGGTCGAACCCACCGGAATATTGCGCAGCGGCAAGGCATTGCCCGCCTTGATCGGCGCTTCCGGGCCGCTCACCAATTGCGCGCCCACCGCCACGCCCTTGGGGGCGATGATGTAACGGCGTTCGCCATCGGCATAGCACAGCAAGGCCAGATGCGCCGTGCGATTGGGATCGTATTCCAGATGCTCAACAGTGGCGGTAATGCCGTCCTTGTCGCGCTTGAAGTCAACAATACGGTAATTTTTCTTGTGGCCGCCACCCATATGCCGCACAGTAATGTGCCCGTTGTGGTTGCGTCCAGCCGTTCTATTTTTCTTTTCCACTAGCGCTGCGTGCGGCTTGCCCTTGTGCAGATCAGGATTAACCACGCGCACCACCGCACGTCGCCCCGGAGAAGTTGGTTTAAGTTTAATCAGTGCCATGATATTTACCCTTGCTCGCCAGCGGCAAAATTGATTTCCTGGCCGGACGCCAGACAAACATAGGCCTTCTTCCAGTCCTTGCGCCGCCCGGCGACCGCGCCAAAACGCTTTTTCTTGCCTTTAACGCAGGCGACTTGCACATTCTCAACGTTTACTTTGAACATCAATTCGACCGCCGCCTTGATTTCCGGCTTGGTGGCATCAGTCGCCACGCGAAAAATGACCTGCGCATTTTTTTCGGCAATATAAGTCGCCTTTTCCGAGATTTGCGGAGCAAACAAAATATTCATCAAACGCTCCTGACTGAATTTCAGGACATTAATTTTCTGGGCGCTCATGCCAGTATCTCCTCAATTTTCGTCATCGCATCGCGGGTCACCAGCACTTTGGGAAAACGTACCAGACTGACCGGGTCAGCTTGATGCGCTTCCAGCACCAGTACGTTGGGCAGGTTGCGCGAAGACAAATACAGGTTCTCATCTATGCTATCGGTAATAATCAACACACGGCCTGAATCAAGGCCCATGCCTTTCATTTTCTGCGCCAACAGCTTGGTTTTGGGCGCTGCAAGCGTCAGGTTATCCACCACGGTCAGGCGATTTTCCCGCACCAACTGCGAAAAGATGGAAGCCAGGCCTGCGCGATACATCTTGCGGTTGACCTTGTGGCTGAAGTTTTCGTCCGGGCTGTTCGGGAAAATCTTGCCGCCGCCGCGCCACAATGGGCTGGACGCCATACCGGAACGGGCACGACCGGTACCTTTTTGCGCCCACGGCTTGCGTGTGCTCTTGGCGATTTCGCTGCGGCCTTTTTGCTTGCTGTTGCCGGAACGCGCATTGGCCTGATACGCAATCACCACTTGATGGATCAGCGCCTCATTGTATTCGCGGCCAAACAGATCATCGGAAGCGGAAATGCTGGTGATGGACTGGCCTTGGTCATTGATCACTTTGATTTCCATTATGCACCTGCCTTCACTGCCGGATGCACAACCACGTCGCCGCCTTTGGCGCCCGGTATAGCGCCCTTCACCAGCAACAACTGACGCGCGGCATCAATGCGTACGATTTCCAGATTTTGCACGGTGCGCTGCACATCACCCAGGTGGCCGGTCATGCGTTTGCCTGGGAATACCCGGCCCGGATCCTGAGCCATGCCGATTGAACCCGGTACGTTATGTGATTTGGAATTGCCGTGTGAAGCACGGCCGGATTTGAAGTGATGGCGCTTGATGGTGCCGGCATAACCCTTACCTATGGTTACCCCGGTCACATCCACTTTTTGACCAACTTTGAATATATCCACTCCGATGACGCCGCCTGCTTGCAGACTGGCCAATTGCTCCGGAGTGACCGTGAATTCTTTCAACACACTACCCGCTTCCACACCCGCTTTGGCGAAGTGTCCTGCCGCTGCCTTGGTGACACGGCTGGCACGGCGCGTACCGAAAGCCACCTGCACCGCAGAGTAGCCATCCGTAGTAGTGGATTTGATTTGGGTAACGCGGTTATTGGACACGTCCAGCACGGTTACTGGCAACGATGTTCCGTCATCGGTAAAAATGCGGGTCATGCCAATCTTGCGACCGACGAGTCCTAAGCTCATTTTATTTCCTCTTGTTAAGGGGCTAACTTCAATTGGTTAGCCGATCTGTTTTAGCTAGTAGCCTGTAGCTGGTAGCCAGTAGCTTTTGGTTTTTGCTACCCGCTACTGGCTACTGGCTACCAGCTTCTTTTACTACTGCAATTTAATTACCACATCCACGCCCGCAGG
>JANPNS010000254.1:0-5144 GCA_031427575.1 Gallionellaceae bacterium | reverse complement strand
CGACCGGAAACAACCCGGCAAATACCTGCGGCTGCACCTCTTTGAAACCGGGCAGTGCCGATGCTGCGGGCTTGTTGACCAATGTAATCGTGTCGCCCACCTTGGCTGCTTTCAGCTCCTTGATGCCAGCAATCACAAAGCCCACTTGCCCGGCGGACAAGTTTTCGCGCGGCTGCGATTTGGGCGTGAAGACGCCGATGTGCTCGGTCAGATGTTGCGAGCCGGTCGCCATCAACAGAATTCTATCCTTGGGTTTCAAGGTGCCATTAAAAACCCGCACCAACATCACCACGCCGACATAATTGTCGAACCAGGAATCAATGATCAGTGCTTGCAGCGGCGCGGCCGGATCGCCTTTAGGTGGCGGCACTCGGGCGATCATCGCCTCCACCACATCCTGCACACCTTCCCCGGTTTTGGCCGAACAGCGCGTCGCATCGTGCGCGTCTATGCCGATGACTTCTTCGATTTCCTCAATGGCATTTTCCGGATTGGCCGAGGGCAGGTCGATCTTGTTCAACACCGGCACGACTTCCACGCCGAGATCAAGCGCGGTGTAACAGTTGGCCACCGTCTGCGCTTCCACTCCCTGCGACGCATCCACCACCAGCAACGCGCCTTCGCAGGCTGACAGCGAACGCGACACCTCGTAGGAAAAATCCACGTGTCCCGGCGTATCAATCAAGTTGAGATTGTATACCTGCCCATCGCGCGCCTTGTATAGCAACGCGGCCGTCTGCGCTTTGATAGTAATGCCACGCTCGCGCTCCAGATCCATCGAATCGAGTACCTGAGCTTCCATTTCGCGGTCGGACAAACCGCCACATAACTGAATAATCCGGTCGGCTAAAGTAGATTTACCGTGATCAATGTGAGCGATAATGGAAAAATTTCGAATATGCTGCATCTGCTTGTTATGTCCCCAAAAAAACATATCCCGCCAAAATGGGCGGGAATTCAAAGGGGACGAATTCTAGCCGATTTTGGCGGGATACGCTGGTGTTGATTAAAACTTAACCAAAGCAACGCCGGGAAAGAAATCTAAAAGTTCACTACTGCCATTGGTTACGCCACCAAATGAAATGCTAACAATGTATTCTGCCATTTCCCATGTCGACAGTGTTTCTGTGATGACAATTGCCCCGGTTTATTTTTCGTCCAGCCTGATGGCAATATATGAAACGCTATCGTCGTGACGCACCAGCAGGGCGACACTTCGTCCATTGGGTACTTGTTTCAGCGCCTCATTGAACTGTTCCAGCGAATGCAAATCAATATTACCCAAGGCTAAAATGACATCGCCAGGGCTTAATTCGGCGCGCGTCGCAACACTGCTAACCTCTTCTACCAACAGTCCGCCCTCTACTTTCAATTCGCGCTTCTGCTGGTCGCTCAATTCGCTCAAGACCAATCCCAAGCGAGTAAAACTTTCACCGGCTTCGGCTTTATTGTCATTCTCCGCGATCTGCGCCACGCGATCGTCATTCGGCATTTCACCTACGGTCAGTTTTATTTCGTGGCTCCCGCCCTTGCGCCACAACTGCACTGCAACCCGACTACCGGGACGTGTCGAACCAACAATGCGCGGTAAATCAGCAGATGATGTCACAGTGTCACCGTCGAACTTAAGTATCACATCACTAAGCTGTATGCCCGCCTTGTCTGCAGCGCCGCCCTTTTCTACGCTGCTTATCAAGGCACCCATTGCCTTACCAAGGCCAAATGATTCAGCCAAAGCGGGCGTCACCTCTTGTATGACCACACCAATGCGGCCGCGCGTCACTTTCCCCGAAACACGCAACTGATTCACCACTTCCATAGCCACGTCAATAGGAATGGCAAACGATAATCCCATGGAACCGCCAGTACGCGTGTAAATCTGCGAGTTGATGCCTATCACCTCACCCTTCAAGTTGAACAACGGGCCACCGGAATTGCCAGGGTTAATAGCAGCGTCGGTCTGAATGAAGGGGACATAACTTTCCTGCGGCAAGGAACGCCCTTTGGCGCTCACAATACCGACCGTTACGCTGCTGACAAAACCAAATGGTGAGCCAATAGCGACCACCCATTCGCCGACTTTAAGGGCATTCGAGTCACCCTGAGTAACTTTCGGCAACCCGTTCGCATCTACCTTGAGCAAAGCCAAGTCAGTGCGCTTGTCGGTACCAATCACCTTGGCCTTGAATTCACGCTTGTCAGTCAGGCGCACGGTTATTCCATCGGCACCGCCTAGCACATGTGCATTGGTCAGGATGTACCCATCCTGGCTAATAATAAAACCTGAGCCGCGTGATTGAGGTTCCTTGTCGTTCGGCGCTGGGGGACCAAAACGGCGGAAAAATTCAGGAAACGGGTCGCTCCCCTTCGGCTTCATGCCAGGGTGCACTTGAGAGCTGCCAATGTTCTGAGTTGTGCTGATGTTGACCACGGCCGGCCCCTGTTTTTCTACCAGCTCGGTAAAATCGGGTAATTCCTTGGCCAAAGCATGCTGCGAAAGAATTCCGAATAGAGCAATTGTGAACATTTTTCTCAACATCATCTATACCTCGCTCAATAGCCCCTATAGCGCACTGAATCGGCGACCCGCATTACTGTGCGTGGCGGCACTTCGCCGACCACTGTCACCAGATTTTCGCCGCTCACTTTGCAGTAAACCTGGATCGCTCCATGGCTGGATAAGCCAACATAAGCCTGCGGGTTACCCGCTTTGTCCTCAATAAAAACCGAGATTCCAGCCAGCCCATCGGAAAATACCAAGTGCGTTACCGGCACACTCTTGCCGCGTAGAGGGCGGCGCATTTCCATGGTTTTTTTGAATCCGGGGGGGAGCGTACCTACTTGCCACCCACTCTCGCGAACAGCTTGATCTGCCTTGAGAGGCGAGGAAGAATACGGATGGTGCGTATGAAAACCGACGGCTGATTTGTCCGGGGATATCCACTTGCGATCGATATTGCCACCTATAGTCAGTTGCGTGAAAGCATACTGCTCAATGATGCCACCATGCTCATCCAGCACAGCGGCTTTAAGTAATAAACCTGAATCGCTATGTGCCCATAACTTGAGGGTATAGCGCAAATTATCCCTGGGCTGTAGAATAAAGGCGTGCGTATGCAGGCCAGCCACTCTCGCCTCTTCCGCTCCCTTAATCTGGTAATTTTCTTTTAACAGAGACAACTGTTCCGGCAAGAAGGCAGGAAACGATCGGCGTCCCTGGCGACTTGCCACGCTAACCTTGCTGTCGCCCTGATAGCTCCACACTTGGTTATTATTCTGGATAATTTCACGCCGGACACCATCCAGGCTCTCCAGTCTTTCGTGCTCACCGTCACGATCTGACACATGAGTAATTCGCGATGTTTCTACATGATTGCCATACTGATACACGAAGGTGCCAGTGTAATCGGTCTGATGTGCGGCAAATGCCATGGTCTTCAGCCAGTCCAGATCTTCCTGACCTGATTGCTCAGCTAGCGCACCGGGAGTTATTGTCAACAGCAACGCTGCTAACAATGATGTGGGACTGATCACGGTAATTTGCACTATTGTCCTGCCACAGTACGCATGTAGGAGGCAGCTCCTTGCACATTGATGCTGGGAGAAAACTCCTGATGCGCCATCAGGTAATCGTTCAGCCCTCTATTCCTGGGGAAATTGGCGGCATGGATCGCAGACGGCTGTTGCACTGCTGCCATCGGTGGCATGGCGTCAGACCCGACTTGCACCGATAACCACGCTACCAATGCCAGTGCCATCACAGACGCGGCAGCGGAAAGAGCAAACCATCTTGCCTTTTGGCCGGTGGTACCACGCGGGGCTAGTACTGTCGGTTCAGCCCGTAGTCGATCGCGCATGGTTTTGCCAATGTCAGCATGCAAGCGATCTGGCTGGTGCAGCACGTCGCTGATCAGGTGATACATATGCCATTCTTCCTGCGCGGCCGGATTGCGTTTCAGCTTGTCGAACAGATCCTCCGCCTCATCATCAAACAACTCGCCATCCATCAGTGTTGAAATATGCTGTTTCATGTTTAGGCCGCCTCTAAAAATCCAGATTCCATCCCAACTGCCGCGTTGCGTAAAAAATTCCTTGCTTACATATCATCCATATGCGGCGCTGCGAAATTTTTTCCGCGCCTTGCTGACGACTCCGCACGGGCTGTCTTTGCCCGTAGCGGATCGGCGTCCCCTTGTGGGGCATTTGGGCGAACTCTGAATTTTTAGAGGCGCCCTTTACCACCTATTGTCTGCACTGGTGCCCAGCAGCGGGCGCAAATTTTCCGCAATTGCCTCACGCGCCCGAAAAATACGGGACCGCACGGTGCCAATTGGACAGTTCATTACGTCTGCAATTTCTTCATAGCTCAAGCCCTCAATTTCACGCAGGGTAAGCGCAATGCGTAAATCATCAGGTAATTGTTGTAACGATAAGTTCACCACATTAACCACCTGCTGGCTCATCAACTCATTCTCCGGCGTGTTGACTTCCCGCAACAGACCGCCATCCTCGTAATTTTCGGCCTCGTCTGAATCAATAATGGTGGTGGTAGGAACCCGCCGCTTAAAAGCCAGCAGGTAATTTTTCGCGGTATTTATGCCTATACGGTACAGCCATGTATAGAACGCGCTTTCCCCGCGAAACCCCGGCAAAGCCCGATATGCCTTGATAAAGGCTTCCTGGGTAACATCCTCGACCTCCACCCCATCTCGCACAAAGCGCGAAATCAGGCGAGCCAACCGACGCTGGTACTTGATTATCAACAACTCGAACGCGTGCTTGTCACCACGTTGCGCGCGCTCTACCAATTGCTGATCGACCTCCCTGTCGCCCATTCCTTGTTATCCTAGTTTTTTTCACACCCGACGCGGCGCGCTAGTATAACCGGACAAACCAGAGGCGTCAGCCATTTACCTGAACTTTGAAGTTGACATGATGCAGTAGAATTAGTTCACTTTGACCCGTTGCCATTTAGCCACTGGATAAGCGCCCGGAATTTGCTATAGTCCAAATCCTGTATAAACCTTGTCAGGCATCGTCCTCGTTTATTAAGCTTGGCCTGTGACTTTGCTCCTCAGCACCAAAGTATTTATCATTTTTTCTTCGGATAACCAACCGGATAGCTGGCGCGATGCAATTTGACA
>JANPNS010000253.1:0-9719 GCA_031427575.1 Gallionellaceae bacterium | reverse complement strand
CGTAGTGGATGAGAATGACCCATACCTGAGTAAATCAGGCCGTCGCCTTATAGGAAAAATTGGCATTGGTTTATTTTCTGTTGCACAACTGACCGCGCATTTTCAGATTATATCGAAGGTTAAAGGTGAGCATTTTCGCCGAGTCGTAGATGTAGTGCTTACCACTCATCGCGAGGATGAATTAGCAAAAAAGAATTCCAAACAAGATTTTGAAACCGGTTCAGTTAACATTTGGAGCGTCCCTGCAAAAGATATTGATGCGCAAGGAACTGAAATAATATTACTCGAACTGCGTCAACAAGCTAAGGACATCCTGAGTAGCCGCGAGCGATGGCAAGCAATGCAGCCGGACCCACTTGATGATGAAGATAATCCGGCGAACCTTTTGCCCCCTCTTTACCACGTAGGCGAATTGGATTTTCAGGATAACGACGTAATTGAAAAGAAGGCAAATTTACCTTGGTCTAGCGATGACCTGCCAAGGGATCGTTTTGCAAAGCTGGTTCAGGCTGTTAAGGACGGCGAAGGAAACAGGGCATCAAACCCAGAACTTGATAAGGTTCTGGATAACTACCTGAACATGGTTTGGACGTTAAGTCTATCCGCTCCCTTGGACTACATTGAGGGGCATCCTTTTGAGGCAAAGGCGAGCGATGGGATTCCGGTCTTCGAGCTATCCAATCAATCGCGTGGGCAAGCTACCGAGGTAACCCTAACGGACAGACAAACTGTCGCTTCTCGTATGAAATTTGTGTCAATGAAGCGGGGCGTGGCATCAAAGTTTGATGTTTACATAGACGGAATCCAGCTCTTCCGCCCTCTTTCAATTAAAAATATTCCAGAGACTGCTCACGCAATTAAGACACCGTTGCTCTTTGTCGGAAAATGCGAACCCAATCTTGATCGAATACCTGAAGAGTTTCGTGGAGGTTCACTAGCGTTCGAAGCCTATTTTTTATGGGCTCCAAAAATAATTCCCAAAGAACACAACGGGATCGTTATTCGAATTAATGATGCCAGCGGCACGTTGTTCGATGAGACTTTTTTGAAGTACCAAGTATCGGAGCAAACGAGATTAAGGCAAATTACGGCTGAGATTTTTGTGACGAGTGGATTGGATGCTGCGCTAAATATTGATCGAGAATCTTTTAATTACTCTCATCCGCATTATCAATTTTTAACCAAGTGGGTACATGGAGCGTTGAGGCAATTAACTAACGTCCATAAGCGCATCGCAAAAGAGTTAAGGGTGGCACGCCTTGAGAGTGAAAGTTCGACATTAAGCCAAAAGATCGTACAGGCAGTAACCGAAGAATGGCAAAAGGCAAAAGCGGACCTGAGTGACCACCCACCGGAAGTGCTGTTTTCAGATGAGCCAAAAACAAAAAGAAAAAATGCAGATTTAATTGTTTTTAGCAAGAACGAAATATTCTCCGTTAGAAAGCCGCGTGCGCGTCAAACAGGAACTGCGGCGGCTGACGAACTTGCGTTTGAAGAAAAAATCAAAGCGCTCACTCAGGTCCTAACCGCCTACGGTGTATTTGAGAAGATGACCCATAAAAAACAACAGCAATTGCTAAGAGCTATTGTTCGAATCTTCTCTGTGGAGGCTGATTGATGCCGTCAGAAATTAATGTCGGCGACGATTTCGTCAAGGGAATAGCACCAACAATCGCACCAAAGAATTTACTGCCAAGCAAGCACGACTTCAAACCCTGGCATAAACCAAGAAAGCATTGGATTCGGATAAATCAGTGGTGTGTCGAGACAGCCGCATTAATTAAGCAACTCAAGACTCGTGAGAACATGGTCCTGACTTATCTTAGTCTGCCAGGCCCGGATATGCTGGATATCCGGGCAATGCATGATGAATGTTTTAAACATGGGTACAAGGTCAAGTATCTCGGCTTCAATGACCCAGCCGTCGAAGTCGACAATGAGCAAACCGAACTGAACATTTCACGGAATGAACTGGCAAATCTGCCCGGTATACACCCCGACTCTTTAATTGTGCCAGACCGATTTGAAGCAATTGCCAGCACAGAAAAAGTGGCCGTAGTTTTTCAGCATTTAGAAAATTTTGGGTCATTTGATGTGGTCAATTTGGATCTATGCAATTCTGTCGCCGCGCACGTACCACTCGAACATCAAGAAACTTACTTCTCTGCTATTGCCGCTCTGATTGAACACCAGTCGAATAATAGAACTGATCCTTGGCTCCTATTCGTAACCACGCGGGTTGACTACAATACGGTCAATCCGAATGCTTTGAGAGGTTTACTAAGTTGTGTGAAAGCTAATGTCCAACAACATCCGAAATTTTGTGAGGACCTAAAAACAGTATTGAGCTTAGATGCAGCAACGATCAACAATGCTGCAAATGGCGATATAAAACTTAAACCGAAAGAGCTTTACCATGCTTTTACCTTAGCATTTGGAAAATGGCTGTTAAAGTATCTCGCATCAAGCCCTCCGATATGGACGTTAGATATGCTCAATAGTTGGGCATACCATGTCAATTATGAAAACGCCTCTCCTGATATGCTTTCACTCGCATTCAAGTGCATGCCTGCCGTGAAACCTAAAGTTGATCACTTTAAGCTAGGTCGTAACCCTCATATGGGAAATGACCAAACCACCATTTCGGAACGCGATGCCGCTATGAAACTTATACCAATCGTCAAAGATGTCAAAAATATAGATACGAGATTGAAAAATGATGTCAGCGAACTAAGGGCTACAGTAGAAGGCGCAGCAACATTAATGGAGCTTGCTAGATATGACAGAAACGCGTACGTCCAAAAATTTAGTCGCGGATGACTTGACCCAAATCTGCTCTATGCTTGGCTGGAAACCCGCGTCGAACGCAAACTACAAACCGCACAGGAGAGCCTCACATGAAAAATCTTACGCTGATCGTCCATGCCGATGTCCAGCAAGCACTGGCCGATACCCTAGCATCAAGCAGGCGTCGGGCTTTACCTACACCCCCGGTCGAAGGCCACGGCGCACAGGGTAGCCACGACTCTGCGTTGTCCGCAAGAGATAGTGTTGTCGGCTGCACGCCGCAAGTACGCGTGGATATTTGATCAAGGAAGGCGATGTGGACGTTGTGTTGCAGGCGTTACGTGCAGCAGGCTGTGGTTTGGCGGGGCGCGGTATTTTCTGGATCACGCCGGTGGAACAGCAGGGGCGATTGTGATGCTACGACGCACAGAGTGGGCGCTAGACGTGCAGCGCAATTTAACCTCGAAAATCCCTTAGCCCGTCATTCCGGCTTGCGCCGGAATAACGTAATAATTATATGGAGCAGGCTATATCAGCCTTGATGCTCAGGTATCATAAAACCCAAACTACCCGCCTGATGCGATGAATACAACACAACACCCTGCACCCCTCCGCGACAACACGGCAGCATGGACGCGGATCTTCTGTGCCTGGCTGGTTGCCAGCGTCTCGACACTGGGCGCGCTGTTTTTCGGCGAGGTCATGCAGCTGCCGCCCTGCGTTCTGTGCTGGTACCAACGCATTTTCATGTTCCCGCTGGTGTTGATTTTGCCGCTCGGTCTTTTCCCCTTTGACCGGAACGTGGTACGTTATGCGTTGCCGTTGGCGGGTATCGGCTGCCTGTTTGCGGTCTTTCATCTGCTGCTGGTCGCTGGAGTGATTCCTGAGAGTATCAAGCCCTGCGCGCAGGGGGTGCCGTGTTCGGAGACGGTGATTGAGTGGTTCGGTTTCCTGACTATTCCGCTGCTGTCTGTCGTGGCTTTTTTAACTATTCTGGCGTTGCTGATCACAGCGCATTTTCGGAGTTCCAAATAAAACAAAAAACTATTTTCATCGTTGCCGCGGTCGGCTTGTTGCTGATTATTTTTTTGTTGCTGTATCTCAACTTCGGGCGCGTCACGGAATCGCTGATCGTGATGCTGTCGGTGCCGTTCGCGCTGGTCGGCGGCGTGTGGTTGCTGTGGCTGCTCGATTACAACTTGAGCGTGGCGGTGGCGGTGGGCTTCATCGCGCTGGCCGGGGTGGCGGCGGAAACCGGCGTGGTGATGCTGATCTATCTGGAACACGCCTGGGAACGGATCAAGGCGGAACGCAAGGCTGACGGACAACAGCCGACACCCGGCGATCTCTACGCGGCAGTCATGGAAGGTGCCGTCGAACGGGTTCGCCCAAAGATGATGACGGTGGTGGCGATCATGGCCGGGCTGCTGCCCATCATGTGGGGAACCGGCACCGGCTCCGAAGTGATGCGCCGCATCGCCGCGCCGATGGTCGGCGGCATGATTTCCTCGACGATACTGACGCTGATCGTGATCCCCGCGCTGTACGCCTTGTTCAAGGCGCGCGAAATTAAACATTCATCTACTGGAGAGAGGTAAAAAATGATTGAAATTATTCCTAATTGGCACCCGGCATTCGTGCATTTTCCAATCGCATTCGCTACGGCTGCGGTCGCCTTCATCGTCGTCGGCACACTATTCAGAAACTGGTCTTATGCGGCGCAGTGCTTGATGACGGGGCGCTGGATGCTGTGGGGCGCGGCATTGTTCGCGCTCATCGCCGCCGTGTTCGGCTGGTTCGCCTACAACAGCGTCAAGCATGATGAGATCAGTCATGCCGCCATGACCGTGCATCGCAATTGGGCGCTGGGCGCATTGTCCGCATTGCTCGCGCTCGCGGCTTGGGATGTGTGGCGCGGGCGTTCCGGCAAAATGCCATCGCCAGGCTTTCTGGTTTTGCTGGTTGCGGCATGGCTGCAGGTGATGAGCACGGCGTGGCATGGCGGCGAGCTGGTGTATCGCTATGGTCTTGGGGTGATGGCCCTGCCCAAACCGGAGGGGTCGGATCATGCCCATGAGCACGCCGAAGGCCATGGCGACATGCCCGCACAAGAGGAAGCTGCGCCTCATGAGGATGCACATGGCCACGATGACCCCGGGAATGGTGCAGGCACGGCGCCCAACAAGGCCGGACATGCCCATGCGCCGGGAGCGCCGCCGCACAAGGATTAGCCTTGCATAGCCAACTGACTAATTCATCAGAAGACGATGAACAGGTCATTGGTTAGCGCGATGAAAACGGACACCATGAGCGCATGATTTTTTCATGCACGACATAAACTAAGGAGCGCGGATTCAACTCTGAAGTGCAACTTGGAATAACTCCTTAACTCAGAAAAAGGAAAGAGGAGATTTCTTTCTATTTAGCGTTGACAACTCTGTCTGTCAGACTTGACGGTCATCGCATTATCGTGCAAATTATCGCTCATAGTCACCATGTTTGCGAAAATCATGACGACGCCCGCCAAGCAAAAACGCAATGTTTTTTGCAGCCAAAAAGTGAGTTCACTATGAAAACAATTTTATCGCTGTTCTTGGCCGGGTTTGCCTTGGCATTTTCCGGAGCGTCTCTGGCCAGTAACGCCGAGGCCGGCAAATCGAAAAGTTCCATCTGTGGCAGTTGCCATGGAGCGAACGGTATTAGCAGCAGCCCTACGGTCCCCAACCTGGCTGGCCAGCAGGAGGCCTACCTCGCCAAAGCGACCAAGGATTACCGCGATGGCAAGCGCAAAGACCCGATAATGGAGTCGTTGGTGAAAGGCTTGAGCAATGCCGATATCGACGACCTTGCGGCGTTTTACAGCGGACTGAAGAAATAGTACCGGTTGATTGCAGCGAATCGAGCCGGAATGGGTTTTACGGAAGAGTTGATTAACCTTGATGAGGAGTAATGTGATGAATAAGCTATTCAAGTCCATTCTGAGGGCGGCGATTGCCATAGGGGCAATTGCCGTTTCCACGCAAAGCCAGGCGATGTCCAACTATGCGCGACAGACGGGCATGGTGTGCGCGGCCTGCCACTTTCAGCATTTCCCGTTGCTGAACGAATTTGGTCGCAGCTTCAAGGCGAGCGGCTATACTTTGATCGGCAAGCAAGGCTAAGGTCGAAGGCGATCAAGGGCTGTCTCTCCCGGATGTCCTGAATGCCGGTATCGTCGCCAAAATCCGCTATCAGAAGTCCAACGGGCCGACGGTCGCCGGTACGAACACCACCAACGATGGCCAGCTGCAATTTCCCGATGAAGCGCTGCTAATGCTGGGCGGGCGCGTCAGCGACAACATCGGCTTCCAGGCTGAATTGAACCTGGCGGCAGGTGGCGACCCCGTGTTGGAAGGCTTCAAAATGCCGTTCATGTTCGATGTGGGCGGCGTCAAGGCAGGGGTGATTCCCTTTACCACGGCCAGTCACGGCGTGGCCTTTGGATTTGAGCTGCTGAATACGGGGGCGTTGCGGAGTCAGCGCGTGATGGAGGCACGGAAGACCTTTTCCGCGCAGCAGTACATCGGCACGGCCACGGCAGCCGAGGGATTTGCCGTCGTCGCCAGCAATGCGATGTTTTTCGCCAACCTGAGCAAGTGGTCGCCCCGCTCTGTGGGGGAAGATTCGGGTAAGCCGAATGCGACTTATTTTAGGCTGGCGGCAACCCCGAAGATGGGGAACTGGAATCTGGGTGCGGGCCTGCAATCGTGGAGCGGTTCCGCGACGGAGCCGCCAGTCCCGTTGACCACCGTCAACACCAAGGCTTGGGCTGTGGACGCACAAGCGCAAGGCCAGGCCGGAGCCATGCCGCTAGGCATTTATCTGACCTATGCCAAGGCCGCTGCTTCGCCAGCCGGGGGCACCGCGAATCTCTTTAACAGCAACCCGCGTGACAGGACGGCCACCGCGATCGCGGGTGAGCTGGGCGTTCTGCCCGGCAAGGCCACGCTGATGCTGGGCTATCGCAAGGGCGATAACGGGGCCGCCGCCGACAACGGTGACAATGCCTGGGTGATCGGTGGCAAGTATCATATTGTGCAAAACGTTCAGTTGCAGTTGAACCATGAGAGGTTTTCCGGAAGCGCTTATGACGGAACACCGGCTAACGGCAACCAGCTGACGACCCTCATGCTGTTCGCGTCGTTCTAAGAACGTGTCCCGGCTTGCCCGGGAAAACATGACCTCGGGTGAGCGGGAAAGCCAGACACAGGCTTTCCCGCTTTCTTGTTGGAGGACGGCGGGGGCAATACCGCCTGCTACCCGACGCGGGAAGCTTGCCATGCCATGCCACCGTTAGCTGTTGCACTTCGAAGTTGAATCCGCGACTCGATTTATCTTCTCGCGTGGGTTTTGTTCTAACGAAGCAACCACTGACGTGATGAAATACTCTACCAAGCCTATGCTCGACGTTGACAGTGTAAAGATTCCGGACTATCTCCGCGATGTCTATCACTGGGCGTATATTTCCGAACGCTCGGCACATTGGCTTGACCGTAACTGGGTCGTGCGCCTTCTGCTGTTTGGTAATGACAAGCGGTTGATGTGCGCATTTCTTGATCGCATCCAGCCAGGTGCGAAGGTCTGGCTCATCGCTAACGTGTACGGTGATTTAATCTGTCGTGCGGCAGACAAGATCGGACTTGATGGTCGTTTTGTACTAACTGATGTATTGCGCATTCAGGTTTCGCGTGCAAGCGCCAAGCTAGCCAATCGGCAACAGGCGCGTGTGGTGTTGTCGGATGCAGCGAGCTATCCGGCGGCAGAGAAATTTGATTTGATCTGTAGCTTCTTTCTCCTGCACGAAGTGCCGGACGTACGTAAGTGTGCGATTCTGAATCACCTGCTCAATACACTGCCGCTTGAGGGTGAACTTATTCTGGTCGACTATCACCGACCGCGCGCTTGGAATCCTGCTGGATGGGTTCTCAGACTGGTAAATCACTGGCTAGAGCCTTACGCGGATGCGCTATGGCGGCACGAACTGTCTTCGTTCGCGAGAGCGCCAGATGGTTTTGTTTGGACTAAGCGCACGTTGTTCGGCGGGTTGTACCAAGTAGTGAGTGTACGTCGTCATTTGGTTGGCATTAAAAATGTTTCGGAGGCTGGCAATAGGATGCTGTTTTCTGCATGATCTGAAAACCGAGTTTCCACTGGCCAGTTAAAACTTATTTTGGAAATTATTGAATCGCAGAAACACATAATGTTCGCCGCAATCCCCAATAATCCTCGAGAGCTTCATCGCTACCTGATTACAAGATTCCTCGCTTCAGGGATAGCGATCAGTGTGCTGGTCGGAACCCTGGTTTATTACTTGGAAAACTGGCGTATCGAAAAGATGGCTTTTGAACGGGCGGTAGTTAGCGCAAAGCATTTTGATTCCCCTGAAATGCGCAAACTGCTTGCAGCGGATAAGCAAGCGAGTCATCCAGACCTTGCCCAGCTATTGGAGAGCTCCAGCTTTATGGGCATTCGTGTTTTCGATCTTTCCGGGAGAGTGTTGATGGAGGCATGGGGGCGTGAGGCAACAAAGCTTCGTTCTTCCGTAGTGGCATACCAGCATGATTTCCCGCAACCGGGCAATCATCACAATAACTGGCTAACGAATGAGGGTGAAGACTTCGTGCAAGTGATCATCCCGCTGCTGGATTCGAGGAATATGTCCGAGGCGTATTTCGAAGGCGTCTATCGTCTCGATGCCGGAACGCAATATGCGAGAAAACATCACGCACGCAATGCTGTGCTGACTTCTTTTGCTGTGGTGATTTTGACTTTGATTCTGCTCTACCCGGTTTTGCTGGGATTAACTCGGCGTTCCGAGTCCTTGTCCCAATCGCTTTTGGATTCAAATCTCGAATTGTTGCAATCGTTGGGCAGCGCCATCGCCAAACGGGATGCCGAGACCGACACGCATAATTACCGGGTGACGCTGTATGCGGTCAGGCTGGCCGAGGCCATAAAGCTGAACCGGGGCAGCATTGAATCGCTGATTGTCGGAGCCTTCTTGCACGATGTCGGAAAAATCGGCATTCCCGATCAGATACTGCTCAAGCCGGGGCGATTGACTGCGGAAGAGTTCGAGATCATGAAACGCCATGTTGAATTTGGCGGAGAGATTATTCAGGATTCCACCTGGTTGAAGCGCGCCCGGGACGTGGTGCTTTTCCACCATGAAAAATTCGATGGCAGCGGCTACCCGCACGGCATTCATGGCAAGGATATTCCGCTTGCTGCAAGGTTGTTTGCGGTGGTGGATGTGTTTGACGCATTGATGTCCAAACGACCTTACAAGGAGCCCTTGTTGCTGGAGGATGCATTAAAAATTTTGTGCGAGGGTACGGGTAAGCATTTTGATCCTGATGTCGTCAGCACCTTTGCATTTATTGCACCTGCATTACATGGAGAGATAGGACAAGCGGAGCGAAGCTATTTAAAGACAGCACTGAAAGCGATGATCAAGGAATATTTCTAGCCGACTGAGTGTCGATGAAAAGGAGAGCAGGTATAACTAGTGGTTCGGTTTGTAAAAGGCAAGTTGACTCGGGGTCGAATATTCCCAGTGTGGATTCTGCGGGAACAAAGCCATTAATCTCGCGCTGCTTGCGGGTACAATTGTTCCAGTTGCACAACCCGCTATCAGACTAATGGAGTCAGCCCCCGTGGAACAGATTACACCGCTCATGCAACCCGCGAACGAGCCGATCGGCATGATCGAGGAGGTGCACGGGCCGGTGATAGATGTCGTTTGCGACCGGTTGCCGCCGCTGCACCAGGCGCTGTTCTGCGCCTTCGATCACGAGCATTACACCTTTGAAGTTTACCGCCATCTTGACCAGCGCCATGTGCGTGCGATCGCCTTGCACCCCACCGCCGGCCTCAAGCGCGGCCTGCCGGTA
>JANPNS010000252.1:0-2515 GCA_031427575.1 Gallionellaceae bacterium | reverse complement strand
GGCTGACCCAATCCGTCAGGCGGCTGGCATCATCGAGAGCAACATGCGCGCCGGACGCATCCCTGACGATGGTTTCCTGCTGCTGGCTTTAGCGCCTTATGCCGAGATCGGCGTGGATCGTGCACGTGCCGAGCTCAAGTCGAAATTTCTTTCCCAGTTTGCATCCGGCGTGATACGTACCGACCACCCGTGGCTGGCGAGCAAGATGCTCATGCAAACCGCAGTGATTAACTGGCGCTCCAGAGATATGGAGATAATCAAGTGATGAATATTCGCATTTTAACCTCTGAAGTAAAGTAAAAGTGCACCGCCCCGGCAAAGTTCCCGAACGCTTCGTTACTTCTTTTTTTGCCCGCGTTATTCTGCGGGAAATTTCTTTATCTACTGATATGCCTCAACTCCCGCCAGCCAGCAGGAGTGGCGCAGCGCAGATGTTTTCTGCTGATGTTTTCTGATGTTTTTTTACGCGATATAGCTTATACAAAGTTCCGACAACTGCGGGCTGGAAGTCAGCGTATGCCTGATGTGGAGAACATCGGAAAGCCGTGTGCAGAAATTGGGGTTGGCAGGGCTTTTGCGAAGCAAAAACCCGCAAAACCACATTCACGGTTTGATGAGGGAGCGCAGGCGAGAGCCTGTTTTCTACACTACCTATCGATCTTCATCTCCGCTTATCGATTAAGCTGTGGCGCTCAACTCGAGTCACGTTAGCTGATCTTTCCGGAATACAGATCAGCATTTGACTCGAAGTGCCCAATCAGCTCATCAATAACTGCACGAATCCGTGCGGTGTTACGCATCGACTCATGGTAGACGATCCAGCAGGTAGCGTACTCAATCGGTTCGGGAAATACGCGTATCAATCCTTGCTGACGTGCAGCAAAGAAGCATGGGGACACACCAATCCCGACGCCCGTTGCGATTAAATGGAACCCATTTTCGAGATTGTCGACCCGGGCAACTTGTGTGGCAGTGTTACGGTAATCCTCCATCCATCGAAGAGCGGTGATGTTGTGCATTGTTTCCGCATAGAGAACAAGGCGATGACGGGAGAGTTCGGCGGCTGATGCTGGCAAGCCATGTTCAGCGACATAAGCGCTCGATGCATATACTCCCCAACCAGCCTCGCACGCACGCCGCATGACCAGGCTTGATTCGCACGGGCGTTCCATCCGCAACGCAATGTCGGCCTCGCCCTTGGCAAGATCGACGGTGCGGAAATCACCCGAGAGTTCAATGGACAGCAAAGGATGCTTACTGCGCATCACTGGCAGCAAGTTCATCAGTTCAGGGACAAAGCCAGGAGGGGAGGAAACACGCACGACCCCGGCAATTTCATCTTTGGCTGAACGAATCGCAAGGGCAGCTCCGGCGACGGCAGTCTCAAGCTTTTCCGCCGTGGCAAACATGGTGAGGCCTTCGGGGGTAAATGAAAATTCGCGCCCACCGCGCAGGATAAGTGTGGCGCCCATTGCATCTTCCATGGCTGCCAATCGGCGGCTCACAGTGGAATGATCGATTCCTAATAACCGAGCAGCACCTGCGAGCGATCCTGCACGCTTAAGGGCTAGCAAAACTTTAAAGTCGTCCCAGTTTGGGTCCATTGCTTCTCCTGATATCGACGAGAGATAAGGTAGTGATTTTTTGCACAGATGCCATGCAAAAATATACCTGCCTATTTTTGCACACCAAGTTTGCACTAACCCTTATCGACACATATCCAGTCGATCCCTATAGTTCATCCCGCAGCACACGTCACTCAACTCACTAAGGGAAAATCATGCAAACATTAAAACAATTTATGGGTCGACAAACCCTCATCGCTCTATCACTGCTTGCCGTGGTCACCGTTGTACCCAGTGCTTACGCCGAGTCCGGCGGTGCAACCGTCGTAGTATCTCACAAAGTTGAAAGTTTCGAGAAGTGGAAACCTGTATTTGACAGCACAGCCAACTGGAAGGCGAAGTTTGGCTGGAAGCATAGCGTAGTCCTGACCGCAGACAGCGATCGTAACAATGTAACGGTGGTTGAAGCGTTCGACACACTTGAAAATGCCAAGAAATTTGCGTCCTCACCGGACTTGAAGGCAGCAATGGGCAAGGCAGGCGTAGCAAGCCCACCAGATATTCGCTTCTTCAATAACGCTGCGGTATCCATCCCCAAGTAGTCATCAAGAACTGTATCCCGCATGAGTAGCGCATAAAGCCTGATCATTCATTGCATCGAGCCGCTATCGGTGAGCAGTAAATTTAAGCGTTGGGCTGACGCGAATATTTGATACCGATTCATTTTTAAATGTAATTTTAGATAAGGAGAAATTTTATGTCTGACAAGAAAATCATTGCGGTAGTGGGTGCCACCGGTGCACAAGGCGGCGGACTGGTGCGCGCAATTATGAGCGATCCCAACAGTCAGTTTATTGCGCGCGCAATTACCAGAGACGTCAATTCCGAGAGTGCTCGTGCACTCGCGAAGTTAGGTGCCGAGGTTGTGGCCGCTGACATTGATAACGAGG
>JANPNS010000251.1:0-2755 GCA_031427575.1 Gallionellaceae bacterium | reverse complement strand
CCGTCGCGATACTGCGTTGCTCAAGAAATTTTAACGCTTACATTCCTGTCCTGAGTCCAGTCGAAGGGTCAAACATATGCGGCGCGCTAAAATTTCTTTCGCGCCTTGTCTCGCTTAGGATTTTGAATTTTTAGAGGCGCCCATAATATATGCGACATATCATGCATGACGAGACACTAGGGTGCAGGTAGCAGCGCAACCTGCATTTTCGCCATGGCCTTTTGCTCGATTTGGCGTATGCGTTCGGCCGACACGCCGAATTCATTGGCCAGCTCATGCAATGTAGCACTGCCGCTTTCGCCCAGCCAGCGCGCTTCGATAATGCGGCGGCTGCGTTCGTCCAGGCTGGCTAACGCATTGCTTAAGCCGGCACTTTCCTGAGTCTCCATCTGCTTTTGCTCGAGCAGGCGGGAAGGCTCATTGTCGGCAGTGGCTGCCAGGTAGGCGATAGGCGCATAGCCGCTATCTTCATCGTCTGTGTCCGGATACAGTGCCACTTCCTGGCCGTTGAAACGGGCTTCCATTTCCCTCACGTCGTTTGCGCTGACATTGAGCTGCTGCGCGATCGCATTGACCTGTTGCGGTTTGAGCGATTCCAGTCCTTGCTTCATGCTGCGCAGATTAAAGAACAGCTTGCGCTGAGCCTTGGTGGTGGCGATTTTGACCAGACGCCAGTTGCGCAGAATATATTCGTGCATCTCGGCGCGTATCCAGTGCAGGGCGAACGATACCAGGCGCACGCCGCGCTCCGGGTCGTAGCGTTTGACGGCCTTCATCAGGCCAATATTGCCTTCCTGGATCAAGTCCGCCTGCGGCAGGCCATAACCGGCATAACCGCGCGCCACGCTGACCACGACGCGCAGGTGCGAGACGATAAGCTGACGCGCTGCTTCCAGGTCATTGTCACGGTGGAAGCGGGTGGACAAGTCCAATTCCTCCGCATGGGTCAGCAAGGGGAAGCGGTTCACTGTTTGAATATAGCTTTCCAGGCTACCCGCTGTCGAGGGTATGGGTAATGCAAAAGTTTGGTTCATTTTTGGTACCTCCATGGGTTAAATTCTAGCACTCAACACCTAGGAGTGCCAAGCCCTTATTGAGGTTCAATTTGTGACAAATGTTGTGCGACCGACAGCCATGCAGCCAACCAGCCGAGGTAAGCTGAGAACAGCAACAGTGCGAGGCTGTCGTCCGCAGCGGGTCGGTGCAGGGTAAAACTGCTGGCATACAACTGAGTCAGCCCGTCCAGGCTGCTGTTGAGCAGCAACAGGCTAACAGTGATAATGAGCCACGCCGTCACGCCACCCAGCAATCCCTGCATCAGGCCGAAATACAGAAAAGGACGACGAATGAAGGAGTCGGTGGCGCCGATCAGTCTGGACACTTCAATTTCATCGCGCTGGGTGAGGATTTGCAGACGGATGGTGTTAAATGTAACGGCCACCAGCGCGATGCTGAGCAGCACGGCAAGTATCAGCACCGCCAGCCGGCCGAATTTGAGTATGGCTTCCAATTTGTGCGCCCACGCCGAATCCAGTTGTACTTGCGCAAGCTTGGGCCATTTCAGTAATTCGTCGCGTAGCGCTTCCAGCGTCTGCGCATCCGTTTTTTTCGGATAGACGAGATAGGCATCCGGCAATGGGTTATCGGTCAGCCCGCCGATTACATCCGCCAGTCCGGTGCTTTGCTGGAGCTGCTCCAGTGCCTGGTTGCGTGGCACAAATTCGACCTGGTCAATAGCTTCATGTTGCTTTAACTGATTGCCTATGCGGGTGATATCGTCCTGACTGGCGTCCATGCTCAGGAATACGCTGATCTGCGGCGTGCCGACTGCCTGTTGCGCCAGGCTCTGTATGTTCTGCAATAGCACATACAAGCCGGCAGGCAGGCTGAGAGCAATGCCGATCACCAGAATGTTGAGCAGACTGGATAGCGGTGTGGCTGTTAAGCGGCGCAGGGTAAACAGCAGCGCGCGGACATGCTGGATCAGCCAAGTTTTCATGCGTGCAGCTCTCCGTGTTTGAGTGCCAGCGTGCGCCCGGCAAAGTGGCGCAGGATATTTTCATCGTGCGTGGCAATCAGCAGGGTGACGCCGACCTGATGGAACGATTTAAAAATAGCCATGATGTCGCTGGCATAGTCAGCGTCGAGATTGCCGGTCGGTTCGTCGGCCAGCATAATGGCGGGGCGATTGACTATGGCGCGGGCGATGCACAGGCGTTGCTGTTCACCGCCGGAGAGCGCAATCGGATAGGATTTTTCGCGCTGCAACAGCCCCACTTTGTCGAGCGCAGCACGTACCCGCTTGCTGCTCTCGCGGTGATCGAAGCCACAGATTTGCAGCGGTAACACCACGTTGTCAAATACGTTGCGGTCGAACAGCAGTTTGTGATCCTGAAAGATCAAGCCGAGGTTGCGGCGCAAATAGGGGATGGCGCTTCCTTTGAGCGCGGCAATGTTCTGCCCCTTGACTACCACGCTGCCGCTGTTGGGCCGCTCGATGGCGGCGATCAGTTTGAGCAGGGTGCTTTTGCCGGCGCCGGAATGGCCGGTGAGGAAAACCATTTCACCCTCGGCAACGTTAAACGAGACGTTCTTCAGCGCCTGATAGCCGCCAGGGTAGCGCTTGTGGACTTGATTGAAGGATATCATCTTGAAAAGATCAATTAGCCACAGAGAGCACAGAGTTCACAGAGAAAAACGCAATCCGCTTCACCTCTGTGTTCTCTGTGCTCTCTGTGGCTTGAATTAGGTTTTT
>JANPNS010000250.1:0-2074 GCA_031427575.1 Gallionellaceae bacterium | reverse complement strand
CAAGCAGCGCTTGGCGGAATCGTTCGAGACCGCATTGCGTCACGCCGATGGGCGGGCAGTGGCGGTGGAAATGGGCAGCGGCGACGAAAAGCTTTTGATGGAACCACTAGCCATTCGACTAAGCGAGCAAACAACGCTCGCCAAGTCGCTGGTTATGTCCGGGCACCCGAAGGAGCACATGTTCTCGGCCAAATTCGCCTGCCCGATCTGTGACTACTCGCTGCCTGAACTTGAACCTCGCTTGTTCTCGTTCAACAACCCGATGGGTGCTTGTCCCAAGTGTGATGGTCTGGGCAATATCAGCTTCTTCGACCCAAAGCGCATCGTCGCTTTCCCTACCCTTCCGTTGAGTTCCGGCGCGATCAAAGGCTGGGATCGGCGCAACCAGTTTTATTATCAGATGCTGGACAGCCTGGCCAGCCACTATGATTTTGATCTGGAGCGGCCATTCGATAGCCTGCCGGAAAAAATGCAGCAAGTCATTCTATACGGCAGCGGCAAGGAAAAAATTTCCTTTCGCTATCTCAACGAGCGCGGCAATGCCACGCGGCGTGAACATGCTTTCGAAGGCATCATTAATAATCTGGAGCGGCGCTATAAGGAAACCGAATCACCCACCGTGCGCGAGGAGCTGGCGAAATATCTCAATACCTGCCCTTGCCCTGAATGCAAGGGCACGCGCTTGCGCCTGGAGGCGCGACATGTGCGTGTCGCCGACCGTGCCATATACGAACTCAGCGCGTTACCTTTGAAGCAGGCGCTTACTTTCTTTCAAAACGTGCAACTGTCAGGCAGCAAGCAGGCCATCGCGGAAAGAATCGTGCTGGAAATCGCCAGCCGCTTGAACTTTCTCAACAACGTCGGGCTGGAATACCTGTCGCTGGACCGTTCGGCGGAAACCCTGTCTGGCGGCGAGTCGCAGCGTATTCGTCTGGCTTCGCAAATCGGCTCTGGCTTAACCGGCGTGATGTATGTGCTGGACGAACCTTCCATCGGCCTGCACCAGCGCGATAACGACCGCTTGCTGGGCACGCTGAAACGTCTGCGCGATATGGGCAACAGCGTGATCGTGGTGGAGCATGACGCCGATGCCATTATGACAGCCGACCATGTGGTGGACATGGGACCCGGCGCCGGTGAACACGGTGGCATGATTATCGCGCAAGGCACGCCACAGGAAGTGTGCGCCAACCCAAATTCGCTGACCGGCGATTATCTAAGCGGTCGGCGCAGCATCGCCACACCGAAAAAATATCTCGCCCCCGACCCGCAGCGCATGCTGCACATTCAAAGGGCTTGTGGCAATAATTTGAAAGAGGTCACGCTGAATTTACCCGTTGGCCTGCTGGTATGCGTCACCGGCGTGTCCGGTTCGGGCAAGTCCACCCTGATCAACGATACGCTGTATCACGCCGTGGCGCGGCACTTGTACGGCAGCAACGCCGAGCCGGCACCGTTCGCGGAAATAAGCGGGCTGGAATTTTTTGACAAGGTGATTAACGTCGATCAATCCCCCATCGGGCGCACCCCGCGTTCCAACCCTGCCACCTACACCGGCCTGTTTACCCCGATACGCGAGCTGTTTGCCGGTGTGCCGCAATCGCGCGAGCGCGGCTACGGCCCCGGACGTTTTTCGTTCAACGTCAAGGGCGGGCGCTGCGAATCCTGCCAGGGCGATGGCGTAATCAAAGTCGAGATGCACTTTCTGCCGGACGTGTATGTGCCATGCGATGTGTGCCACAGCATGCGTTATAACCGCGAGACCCTGGAAGTGTTATACAAGGGCAAGAACGTCCATCAGATTCTGAATATGACTGTGGAGCAAGCGCACGAATTTTTCAAACCGGTGCCGCTCATTGCGCGCAAACTGCACACACTGCTCGATGTCGGCCTCGGCTACATCACCCTCGGCCAGAGCGCCACCACGCTGTCAGGCGGCGAAGCGCAGCGCGTCAAGCTCTCGCTCGAACTGTCCAAACGCGACACCGGCCGCACGCTTTACATTCTCGATGAGCCGACCACCGGCCTGCACTTTGCCGACATCGATTTGCTGCTGCGCGTGCTCAATCAGTTG
>JANPNS010000249.1:0-4185 GCA_031427575.1 Gallionellaceae bacterium | reverse complement strand
TTGCACTTTCAACGTATGAAATTATTTGACGCCACATGGGAAAACAATACGACGCACTATCCGACCCTTTGCTGACGTTCATCGCAGCGCAGAAAGTTTTCTTTGTGGGCACGGCCACAACAGATAGCCGGGTGAATGTTTCGCCCAAAGGCATGGACTCTTTTCGCGCCTTGTCCAGCACACGGGTTGTTTGGCTCAACCTCACCGGCAGCGGCAACGAGACGGCAGCGCATGTACAACAAGACCCGCGCATGACCATCCTGTTTTGTGCATTCGAAGGCGCGCCGCTTATACTTCGCCTTTACGGAACGGCCCGAGTGATCCATCAAAACGATCCAGAATGGCCAGCGCTTTATGCTCATTTCACGCCCTTGCCGGGTGCCAGGCAGATATTCGACCTTTCTATTGATCTGGTGCAAACCTCTTGTGGATTTGGCGTGCCTTACCTGTCCTATGCCGGAGAAAGGGATATGCTGGACAACTGGGCGACGAAAAAGGGGGATGAAGGGTTGCGGCAATACTGGGAAGAAAAAAACCAATTCAGCATAGACAACATTCCAACCCATATCATCGAAAAAAATATTTAGCCATGAATATCTAATTGTACTGTGTTACAAAGTGCTGAAGGGATGCAGTGCAAGGCGAAATCGGGCGAAAAAGCGGAGTTTACACGTCGCCTATCGCTACGCGACCCCGCATTTTGAGCCCGATTTTAACGCCGCAATGCGCCCTTCAGTGATTTGTAACACAGTACAACTAACCATGGCAGAGCAAACGACATGACACTCAACGAACTCCATCGCGACATGCGCGCAGCATTGCAAGGCTCGGTTGATGCCGCAGCAATTGATCGTTTGACGACCGAGGCCGCCCGCTACGCCAGTACCGTAGGCTGGGCTAATGGCGTGATCGACAAGGATGGGCGTATTGCCGGGGCCTTCGACAAGCTGAGAGAAATGGCACAAGCGCGTTTTGAGCAAACCCGCAACACCGACATCGCCACTTTGCACGATGCGCTGGCTGATCTCATTCTTGCTATTCGTACCCATGACGAAGATATTGATCCATCACCCGATAACGAAGAGCACGACAACTGACAATTTCATCATTTACAATGATCATGTAAATTGATTCAAAATAGGCCAAGCATCAACAATAATTAAGTAATCATTAGGAGAAGAAAGTCGTGAACAAACCGCTGGTTGCCATTGTCGTGGACAGTGCGAATGACTGGGATATCATGCAACAGGCCGCTCAGCAACTAAAAGATTTTGGCGTAGCTTTTGATGCGCACGTCATTTCTGCCCATCGCTCGCCTGATTTGTTAATTGAGTACGTCAAGGACATGACAGCGCAGGGAGTGCAGTGTTTTATCGCTGGCGCAGGGGGCGCAGCGCATTTGGCGGGTGTGGTGGCCAGCAAAACCACATTACCGGTGCTGGGTGTTCCTATCCCTTCTAAATATCTAAAGGGAATGGACTCCCTGCTATCTACCGTGCAAATGCCCGAGGGCGTACCCGTCGCCACGTTTGCCATAGGCGAGGCCGGTGCCGCTAATGCCGGACTGTTCGCGGTGGCGATGCTGGCGCTGAATGATGGTCAACTGGCAGCGCGCCTCAGCAAGTTCCGCAAGCAGCAAGCAGATACCATTGCATCAACCACGCTGCCCCCATTAAGCTGAGTGAGGCCGCATGTCTGCTCTGCATGAATCCAATCTGACCAGCCTGCCCCTGCTGCATCGCGGCAAGGTGCGCGACATTTATGCCGTGGATGAGCAGCACCTGCTTATCGTACAGACTGACCGCCTGTCTGCCTTCGATGTCATCCTCCCCACGCCGATACCGGGCAAGGGACAGGTGCTTACCACTCTGTCCAATTTCTGGTTTGGCAAGCTGGGGCATATCATTCCCAACCACCTTTCCGGCATTGCGCCGGAATCAGTGGTAAAAACGGATGCCGAACGCACCCAGGTGGCCGGTCGCGCCTTCGTGGTGAAGCGCCTGCAGCCCTTGCCGATCGAGGCTATCGTGCGCGGCTATCTGGTCGGTTCCGGCTGGAAGGACTATCAGAAGACCGGTGCGGTGTGCGGCATCCCGCTTCCTGCGGGATTGCGCGAAGCGCAGAAGCTGCCGCAGCCTTTGTTCACGCCGTCAACCAAGGCCGCGATGGGCGAACATGATGAAAATATTTCTTTCGAGCAAGCCGTAAAATTGTTGGGCGCTGAACGCGCCAATGAAGTGCGCGCCGCAACCTTGGCGCTCTATACCAAAGCCGCCGAATATGCCGCGACCCGGGGCATCATCATCGCTGATACCAAGTTCGAGTTCGGCGTAGACAATGCGGGCAAGCTTTATCTGATCGATGAAGCGTTGACGCCGGATTCATCGCGCTTCTGGCCTGCCGAACACTATCAGGTCGGCAGCAACCCGCCCAGTTTTGACAAACAATTCGTGCGTGACTGGCTGGAAACTTCAGGTTGGAACAAACAGCCCCCCGCGCCCAGAGTGCCAGACGATGTGCTGCAAAAAACTTCGGATAAATACCACGAAGCATTGCGGCGACTAATAGGCTAATGACTTCATCGCCGCAGAAATTAATTGATGGCTTTGTGCGTTTCCGCGAACGGCATTTTGCGCGTGACGCTAGATTGTGCGCCTGGCGATTTATTTGTCATCCGTAATGTGGGTATCCTGGCGCCGCCTTCCGAGCAGGTTTATTTCCAATTGTGGATGATGCGGACAAGTTAATGGAGCATGGTCAGTTGCCAAGTCACAACGCAAACACGAACAAGTTCGAGGAACTTTAAGCATGGGCTCTGCCAAAAAAAAGAAACGCCCTGCAGTTGCAGCTGACAAGCCCACCCCCGATTCTCAACATCAGCCGCTTTCATCCAAGACCAACAAAACCCATTATTTTCTGGCATTCCTGCTGATCATCGCAACAGCCCTGCTGTATGGCCACTCGCTGTGGAGCCCGCTGGTTTTCGATGATCTACATGTTTTTGTCGATGCCAACCTGGAGAGGCTGGGCTCCTCATTGTTCCATCTGGATTTAATTCCATTTCTAATTAGATAGTGCGTTAATTATCCAAGGCCATCCGGTAATTCCTCGTGTGCGATTGGGGGATTTCTCAAAGTCGGCGAGTGTCTGCTCCAGGTGATTTTCCAGGGACGTGATGCTGTCGAAGACACGATTATGGAAAGATTTCTCGCGCAGGTCATCCCACGGATGCTCGACCGGGTTTAATTCAGGCGCATAGGCTGGCAGAAAGAGGAGTCGCAAATTACTTGGCATTTGGAGTTCCTGACTACGATGCCAGCCCGCGCCATCAACCACCATAAGAATATTCTCCTCTGCGTGACGGGATGCCACTTCATCCACAAAGACTTGCATACAAGCCCCATTGACGGCGGGCAGTATTAACGTGTCGAGGACGCCGTCCAGCGGTGACACGGCCGCATAGGCATAGGTGTATTCCTGCGTCACCATCGCTTGTGTGAGCGGGCGAAAAGGTTTCGGACACCAGCAGTATCGCGTGTGCGAGATACGCCCAAAGCGTGCTTCGTCCTGGAACATGAGCCTCAGCGGCGCCGGTCTATCGAACTGCCCGCTGGCGCAGGAGATTGTTTCCGGGAGTTTTTTTTAAACGCCTCCTGCGCCACCGGGTCTGATTGTGGGTGCTGCTTGTCCGGTGCCAGCTTGCGCCAGCCATGGCGATGCAACATGGCATACACCGTCGATTGCGCCATGGATCGCCCCAAGGCTTTTTCGAGATGGGCTTTCAGGGGCGGCACAATGATCACGCCCCCTTGTTTTGCCTGTTCAATATAGGGCGCCAATAATACCGCTTCTTCCGCAAGCGTCATGCGCGCCCGGTTGCGCAATCCTTGCTGGGTCTTGGGTTGCGCCTGTCCGCTTTGAATGCGGCCAAAGCGCTGACGTAACCTGAACGTCCAACTCTTGGATAAACCCAAAGCTACACTGGTGTCGTCAAGTGACAAGCCAAACTTCAACGGCATCAGCAATGCCTGTGCCATGCGCAACTCGCTTATCGTCGTAGCCTTGGCCGCTTGTGTGACCGCTGCTTCTAAAAACTCATGCCCGCCCGCCAATCTTGCCATAGGCCACCTCAATCATTATAGGTGATCGTAATTATAGGCTTATTTAACTGGAAATGGAATAAGA
>JANPNS010000248.1:0-20411 GCA_031427575.1 Gallionellaceae bacterium | reverse complement strand
ACCTCTAAAAATCCAAACTCCGTCGCGATACTGCGTTGCTCACAAAAAATTACTCCTTACATATCAAATATATGCGGCGTCGCAATTTTTTGCTCGCGCCTTGTCTCGCTTAGGATTTTGAATTTTTAGAGGCGCCCTTCATATGAACACCCATATCGATATCAACAAAGGCGAATTCGAACAGGAACTCGCACAGCTCATCATATCCGCGTTGAATCTGGATATGAATCCTGCAGCAATCAACCCCCAAGCGCCGCTTTACGGGGACGAAGGGCTGGGCATAGATTCCATTGATGTCCTTGAGATTTCTCTGGTTTTGAGCAAACAGTACGGCATTCAACTGCGTTCGGATGACCAGAATAACGCCGAAACATTTGCCTCACTGCGCAACCTCGCCAATTACATACAGCAACACCGGACAAAATAAGTGTTGTCTAACGGCAAAAAGGTCGGCGTTGTTGCATTGACACTTGCTTTCCTTGGTTACCAGCTGCTTATTCATAAAGCTACAATTTCTGGACAGATTACGCCAATCACAACAACGCTTGTCCTGGCTCCCTTTGTGGCCATGGTATGCTGGGCCATCACACTTGAACTTGGCCTGCGCCTGGCGCTCTTCATCACCGCTGCCCTGGCCTTGCTTGGACTGTTGTTGGCAAGCGTATTTGGCCCGCCCCAACCCGCCATCATGTTCGGCCTGCCGCACCTGGTCACCAATTTATTTTTATTGTGGTTTTTTGCGCGCACATTGAAACATGGGCGAAAGCCGCTGATAACCTCAATAGCGTATCGCGTTCACGGATCAATAGCGCCTGAGCTCGAAATCTACACGCGCCGCGTTACTTGGGCGTGGAGCCTGTTTTTCGCAATACAAATAATGGTATCTACAGGACTGTATTTTTTTTCTTCACTGCAGGTCTGGTCAACATTCATCAACATACTCAATGGGCCGCTGATCGCGTTGATGTTTATTTGTGAATACATCTATCGCGTGCTGCGTTATCGCGATCATCGCAGCTCCATTTTTTCCGGATTGCGGTTTTTTTCACGCGACACACCAGCATCGAAATCCAGCAAGGTGCGCTGATGTCGGCGGCTGCAACCATTCCGCTGTTACGCTTCCACCATGCAGAATCAATTTTTGCGTGGCAAGACGGCAATATCATTTCTGCCCGGCGTTTTTTGACTGATGTGATGTCGCTGGCGGGACAGTTGCCCGCATGCGCCTATGTACTCAACCTGTGTGCTGATCGTTATCGCTTCGCAGTCGGGTTTGCCGCAGCCATGCTAAACAAACAGATCAGCTTGCTGCCAACCAACCACACTGCCGATTTGATCGAGCGGCTCTCTGCGCATTACCCGGAATTGTATTGCCTGACGGATGGCGCGCATCATTTTTCTAACCTGGCAACCGTGCGCTACCCGGATCTATCGGACGTAAATTTGACGCAAGCTCCAATGCCAGAAATACCCGCCTCGCAGGTAGCGGCCATCGTTTTTACTTCGGGCTCTACCGGCAATCCCATGCCCAATGAAAAAACCTGGGGCGCACTCTCCCGCAGCGTGACCGCCGAAGCCAGTCGGCTGGGTATACTCAATCGCGGCGATCTGACACTGCTCGGCACGGTTCCGCCGCAACATATGTATGGCTTCGAGTCCACCACCCTGATTGCCATGCAAGGCGGCGTCATACTGCACGCCGCCAAACCATTTTTTCCGGCGGACATCAGCGCTTTATTGAATGAAATTCCGGGCGCACGGGCACTGGTCACCACACCCGTGCATCTGCGCGCCCTGATCGCCGCCCAGGCGGTTTTGCCTAAGCTCGAATTGGTCGTTTGTGCCACCGCCCCCTTGTCACACCAATTGGCAAAACAAGCCGAGGAATGTTTTGGCGCGCCATTGCACGAAATATATGGCTTCACTGAAGCGGGCCAGATTGCCAGTCGACACACTACCGCAACCGATGAATGGCGTACTTTTGATGGCTTGGTGCTGCATCAAAAAGGTGAAACGACTTATGTATCGGGTGGCCATGTGGTGGGCGAACTTCCCTTGAATGACATTGTTGAACTGCGCGGCGAGACTACTTTTCTGCTGCATGGCAGGACTGCTGACCTCATCAACATTGCCGGTAAGCGCACTTCTCTCGCCAGCCTGAACCATCACCTCAATGCCATCGTGGGGGTGCAGGACGGCGTGTTCTTCATGCCGGATGAGGAGACAAACGACAACGCACGACTGGCCGCCTTTGTCGTTGCGCCCGAACTGGAGACGCGCGAAATATTACAAGCATTGCGCCAGCGTATAGACCCGGTTTTTTTGCCCAGACCGCTACACAAAGTGGATATTTTGCCGCGCAACGCAACCGGCAAGCTGCCCCGCTCCAGCCTGGATAGGCTGTTACAGCAATGCACCGAGCCCTAATGTGGTGACCGAACTGGTATTGCAATTTGCTGGGGATCATCCTTGTGGCGCGGGACACTTTCCCGGCAATCCGATCATCCCCGGTGCACTGCTGCTAAATGATGTGTTGCGCTGCATCGAAGACCAACTGACTCTGGATAACCCGACCTGGCAAGTAAAGTCGGCCAAATTCCCGCAATCCGTTCGACCCGGCGATATCGTACACATCAACTACTCCAAAGCTGCGAGCGGCGAAATTCGTTTTGAATGTACCGTATCCAACAGCAAGGTGCTGTCAGGAATTGCGTCCCCTCAGATAATTGAAGGGGCGTTGTGAGTCAGGAGTGGGCCATTCGACCGGAACGCGGTAATGCGTGGGCCATCCGTTTTATAGTCTGGTTTGCACTGACCTTTGGCCGACGCGCTTCACGCGCGCTGCTTTACCCCATTTGTTTTTATTTCGTCCTCTTTTCTGTGCAGGCACGTTCTGCTTCCCGTAATTATTTGAATCGAACATTGGGACGTCGCGCAAAATTTCGCGATATTTTCCAGCACTACTTTTTCTTTTCTTCGACTATTCTGGATCGCGTTTTTATACTCTCTGGCCAGGGCACATTACTTGAAGTGCAGGTGCAGAATCTAGCGCTGTTCGAAACCGTTGTATCCAGCGCCGGCTGCATCCTGATCGGCGCGCACCTGGGCAGCTTCGAGGTATTGCATGCGCTCGGTCGCGAGCATGGCCACTTTAAAACCAGCATGGTGATGTACGAAGACAACGCCCTCAAATTAAATGCTGTGCTGAAGAACATCAATCCGCAGCGCAATCCGCCGGTTATTTCTCTTGGCAAAATAGATTCCATGCTCAAAATTCGGGAAACGCTGGAACGCGGCGAATGCATCGGCATGCTGGCAGATCGCGCCATCTCCGGCGAAAAAATGATGTCCTGTAAATTTCTGGGGAGCCATATAAATTTACCTGTCGGCTCATTTCGTCTGGCCGCTATACTGGAGCGCCCGGTAATTTTGATGTTTGGCATATATCAGGGAGGGAATCGGTATAATATTTTCCTCGAGCGCCTGGCTGATCTGCAGCATGTACCGCACTCAGACCGCGATGCCGCCATTGAACAAGCGGCGCAACAATTCGCGACACGGCTGGAATACTACTGCCGCGCCTTTCCTTATAATTGGTTTAATTTCTATGACATCTGGGAATAATTTTTATGTGCGCTTGGTCGCCTGTCTGCTTATGTTCTGTACCGGGATACTATCCTCTGCAACGCGCGCCGAGGAAGCAGAAAAAAATACTTCCGCATGGGCTATCAATGAGCTGATGCACGGCCTGGCACAAGTAAAAACATCCAAAGCAACCTTTGTTGAACGCAAATATCTCAGCATCCTGAAAACACCACTGGAATATTCCGGGACGCTCGCCTATAGCGCCCCTGGCCATCTGGAAAAGCAGACGTTGCTGCCCAAACCGGAAAGCGTGGTGCTGGATCAAGATAAATTGGAAGTGCAAAGCGGTGCTGCAAATCGCAAGCGCATCCTGTCCCTGCAGGACTACCCGGTGATATGGGCTTTCGTTGAAAGTTTTCGTGCCACACTGGCCGGCGACCTTGATGCACTCAAGCGATTTTATGATGTCTCTCTGGAAGGCCATTCCAAACAATGGCTACTCATTTTGCGACCGCTCGATTCTAAAATGAAAAATCTGGTCAGCGAAATTCGTATTGGCGGCAACCTTGCACAAATCAGCACAATCGAAACGCACGAGGCGGGTGGAGATTACTCGGTGATGAACATTAGCCAGGACAAGCCGTGAAGCGCCTTTACCGCAATTGGACTATTGTGGTGTGGCTGATCTTTCTGGCTGCGTGCATTTTCGTGGTCAGCCGGGTGCAAATCGGCACCGACCTGAGCGCATTTTTGCCGCGCTCACCTACTCCGGCACAGCAGTTACTGAGCGATCAATTGCGCGACGGCGTGATTTCAAAGTTGATGTTGATTGGCATCGAAGGCAGCAAGCCGGAAGTTTTAGCGCAGGCCAGCAAACAACTCGCGCAACGCCTGCGCGATGCATCTGATTTTTCTCTGGTCAACAACGGCGAAGAAGGCAGCCTGGCCAAGGATCAGGCTTTCCTGATGGACAACCGCTACCTGTTGAGTTCGGCAGTGTCGCCTGATAAATACGCTGCAAGCGGTTTGCGCGCATCGCTGGAAAACGCGCTGCAACTGCTCGGCTCTCCGGCTGGCATAATCATCAAGCGTGTTATTCCACGCGACCCCAGCGGCGAGTTGCTGCATCTGCTGGACGGATTCGCCGGGCAGAGCCAGCCCGCCACACAACAAGGCGTATGGATGTCGCGAGACAGTAAACGCGCCCTGCTGCTGGTACAAACGAGCGCACCTGGCTTCGACATTGATGCGCAACAGCGAACGATTGAGTTGATACGCACTCGCTTTACTGAAATCACACGCAACACAGAGTTTTCCGGCTTACATGTTTTACTCAGCGGCCCCGGCGTTTTCGCTGTGCATGCGCGTGACCACATCAAGGGTGTTACATCCCTGCTTTCGATTGTCACCACTATTTTGATCAGCATCCTGCTGCTGTTGATCTATCGCTCGTGGCGGGTGCTCACCTTGTCGCTGCTGCCTGTAATCAGTGGTGCCCTGGCAGGCATTGCCGCAGTGAGTCTGGGTTACGGCGTGGTGTATGGCGTCACCCTGGGATTCGGCATCACGTTAATTGGCGAGGCGGTGGACTACGCGATTTTCTTCTTTACCCGTCTCGCCCCCGGCCAACCCTCAGCCAAAGCGCTCGACAAAATCTGGCCTACACTGCGCCTCGGCGTCCTGACTACGGTGTGCGGTTTCAGCCCGATGTTTCTGGCCGATTTTCCCGGCTTCGCGCAGCTTGGATTGTTCTCGGTAGTCGGGCTGGTTGTGGCGGTGCTGGTCACACGCTGGGTGTTGCCCAGACTGGTGCCGGAAAATTTTTCCAGCAATACGCCACCCTATTTGTCAGTCTGGGTGATGAAGCTGATACGACAAGCCCCGCATCTGCGTCCAGCGGTGTGGATCGCCGTACTCGCCGCCGTACTTTTTATCGCGCTGCGCCCCGGGCCGATCTGGAGCGACAACCTGTCCAGCCTGAGTCCGTTGCAGGAGGCCGATAAACAACTCGATCAAATGTTGCGCAACGATCTCGGCGCACCGGATGTGCGCTACATGGTGATTGTCAACGGCAAAGATCGAGAAGACGTGTTGGAGCGTAGCGAGGTGCTGGGCACTCAATTGGATGGCCTGGTAAACAGCCGTGCCCTCGCTGGTTACCAATCGCCCGCGCGCTACTTGCCCAGCTTGAAGACCCAGCGCGCACGCCTGGAGGCACTCCCCCCGCCGGAAAAACTGCGCGACAATTTGCAACAAGCACTCGCAGGATTGCCATTCCGCGCAGATTTATTCGAGCCATTTCTTAACGACGTCGCCACGGCGCGCAACCGCGCGCCGCTCACGCCTGATGATCTGCGCGGCACTAACCTCGGCATACAAACCGAGAGTTTATTGGTTCAACGCAGCGATAGCTGGATAGCCATCCTGCCACTGCGTGGCGTGACCGATGCCGCACCCATCCAACAAGCGCTCACGCAACAAGACAGCCATGTTGTATTGCTTGACCTGCAACAGGAAAGTGACGCGCTGTACCAAACCTACGTCCATGAGGCGATTAAACTGTCCACTTTCGGGGCGCTGGCAATGGTCTTGCTGCTGTTAGCCAGCCTGCGCTCCGTACGCCGCGTGACCAAGGTGCTGTTACCCTTGGCTGCCGCAGTAATCATCACCACCGCCATCGTGCTGACCAGCGGCCAGCAGCTGCTCATCTTCCATCTGATTGGTATGCTGCTGGCGGTCGCGGTCGGCTCAAACTACGCTCTGTTCTTTGACCGCGAAAGCCATTCCGCTGAACATGATGAGTACAGCCAGCGTACTATGGTGTCGCTGCTGGTCGCCAACCTCACCACCATCATCGCTTTCGGCATGCTGGCTTTCTCCGGTGTACCGCTGCTGACCGCGATAGGCGAGACCGTCGCCATTGGTGCTTTTCTAAGTTTGCTGTTTTCGGCAGTGCTGATGGGACGCAAGGTCGCCAACTAAAATTATTATGCTGTCACAGCGCGAAACACCAGCACGGCATTGCTGCCGCCAAAAGCAAATGAATTAGAAAGGGCCACCCGCACGGACATATTATTTTTCCCTTTTGCCAGTACGTGATCGACGCCCGCGCAATCAGCGCCAATCTGGGTGACATTGGCTGTGGGCGGGATCACCTGACGGTGCAGCGCAAGGGTGGTAATCAATGCTTCCATCGCACTGGCTGCGCCGAGTGAATGGCCGTGCATGGATTTGGTGGCGCTCACTGCCAGTTTGTCGGCGTATTTCCCAAAAACATTTTTTATGGATTGAATTTCGATGGCATCGCCCTCGATAGTCGCTGTACCGTGAGCGTTGACGTAATCAATATCCTGCGGCTGTAATTCCGCGTCTTCCAGTGCCAAAGTGATGGCGCGCACTTGGCCGCCGCTGTCAGGCCGGGCAATATGAGTGCGGTCACAGCTGCTGCCGTAACCGACCATCTCCGCGTAAATTCTTGCGCCTCGAGCGTGCGCATGTTCCCACTCTTCGATCACCAGAGCGGCGCCACCTTCGGCCAGGGTGAGTCCGGCGCGATCCTGCGAAAATGGACGGCACGCGCGACCGGCTGTTTCTTCATTTCCTTCAGACAAGACCCGCATCGCTTGCCACGCACGAATGACGCCATATGAGAGAGGTGCTTCGGAACCGCCCACCAGCATGAGGTTGACCGCGCCTTCGCGTATCCGTCGAAACGCTTCACCGATGGCTACCGCAGAAGAAGCACAGGCCACGGTGCTGGTATTGCAAGGCCCACCTAATCCTAACTGCATGGCGATATGAGATGCCGCCGAGTTGTTCATGGCGAGGACGACCGACAGCGGAGAAACCCGTTCCTTGTTTTCAAAATAAAGTGTTTGATAGCCGCGCTCTATGGTCAGCGAACCGCCAGAACCCGTTCCCCAGCTCACGCCATAATCATCTCGATTGCAGTGTGTCGCCAGTCCGCTGTCTTGCCACGCCGACAAGGCAGAGGCAACGGCAAAATGGCTGAATCTATCCATGGCATTGGCCAATGGTGGCCCCAGCGTTGCAATGGGATTAAAGTGAGTGCAAGCAACCAGTGGTAAAGTCAGCGGACGGGGACTGTTGCTCAATGAGTTATAACGAATTGCGGACTCGCCGCGCATGACGCGCGCGAAGAAATCTTCCATATCGCCTGTGCCATATGGATTGATCAGGCCCAGGCCGGTAATCGCTACGCGACGTTTTTTCACAGGCTGCAGTTTATGTCGTTGCTTGTTGGCTTCGAATATCTTTCAACTGTTGGAGTAATTCGCCAACCGTTTTGGGCATCGGAAGGTCAGTAGAAACCGTTATTCCGGCATGGTCTTCAAACTCAAACAATAACTCGACCAGCATAAGAGAATCAATACCCAGCTCGGTTAAAGTGGCTCCGGGGACAATTTTTTCCGGCGAGAAGGATGCCACTCGGCTTTTAAGGAAATCTTGTATAAGTGCCAGATCGTTTGCATTTATATCGTTATTAAGTGACATGATGAGAGCCTATATGCTGTTAAATTTGTGTCGTCATAAAAACAGGAAGCTATGATACTACATCAGTAGGAACCCCCGATTATACCTCCTTCGACCGGTCAAATTCCAAAGGGATATGACCTTGCTGGTTGGGCCGAGGTAACAAGGCTACTGTCAGTATTGCCGCAAACATCCCCAGCGCCACTCCTGCCGCCATATCCAACGCCACGTGCTGTTTGGTTGCCAGTGTCGAGTATACAATGCCGACACACCATAGCCAGTTGCCAATGCTGACGAAACGCGGCGCCCCTATTTCAGACAACTGACGATTGAGCCACACCCCGGAAAAAACCGCCGTCGCCACATGCAGTGACGGACAGGCATTGCCAGCGGCATCTACTCCTTTGAGGATGGAGAATCCGTAGTAATTTTCCCAATCAATGTTGGTCGCGGGGATTGCAGTCGGCCAAAAAAGAAAGCATATTAATCCAGCCACACACAAAGCTGCCACCGCCAAGCCATAGTAAATTAAATCACGGCGGGTGGATTGCAGCGCGGGCGGCAATGTTACGTACAGCCACAGTGATATATACAATGACAAAGTGACTGGCTGAAACCCGACAGCGGCATCCAGCGCCGTGAGTGGCATTATAGTTACCGGAAATATTGGGTTTTTCAACAGGTAAAAATAGCCTGCAAAAAAGGCCCACATAAAAAACGAAATGCCGGAAGCCTTAAGAAAAAAATGTCTCTTTATTCTTGCCAGAACCTGAAAGTGCCATGGAATGGTTTGGGGGAAGGATATTTTCATGCTATATATGCCATAGTCGGCACGTTGGTTAAATGGCAAACATGTGTCATGTTATAGCATAATTTTCGTCAAAATCATAAACGGCATCGTTAGTTCAAATTAAATTCAAATGTTCTTCAACACCCCACCGTTATGGCGAGCCACTTTGGTGCTGCAACTGAGTACCGGATTGCATGTGTTTTGCGTTGTGTTAACAGTTCTGTTTCCCGCCATCTGGCAGTGGACTCTTGGCGCAATCATATTGAATCATTTTCTGATCCTGACAATAGGGGCATTGCGGCCTCGTGGTCGTTTGCTTGGGCCCAATATGACACGCCTACCGGCAACGGCGGCACTGCGCGGCGAAGTGGGGCTCACCTTCGATGATGGGCCAGACCCGCAGATCACGCCGCGAATTCTTGACTTGCTCGATCAGTACGGTGCCAAAGCCAGTTTTTTCTGTATCGCTCAAAAAGTCGCTGCCTACCCAGAACTGGCACGCGAGATTATCCGGCGCGGCCACAGCGTGGAAAATCACACCGATAGCCATCCCCATGCCTTTGCCCTGTTTGGTCCAAGTGCCTTGCAGCGCGAAATCAACACCGCGCAAACCACCATCCATGCCATCACCGGTGTTGCGCCGGTATTTTTTCGTGCGCCGATGGGGTTTCGCAGCCCCCTGCTCGCCCCCATCGTTGAGCGCGCGGGCTTGCACTATGCCACTTGGACACGACGTGGTTTGGATACCTTTGCAAAATATCCCGAACCAATTTTGCAGCGGCTTCAATACGGCCTCGCTGCGGGTGATATATTGCTGTTGCACGATGGGCGCTCGACCCAACTGCGCGGTGATTCAGCTATTATTCTGCAAGTATTGCCGCGCTTGCTCGAACATATGCGGGCGCTCAAACTAAAACCTGTTTCACTCACCACTGCGTGTGGCTATGTATAACGAAATCGTTGATGCTGCCGCCCTGCCCTATGCCAGCGTGAGCCGTTACGCCTACCAATTCGTCCGCGCCAAGTTGCGGTACGACCCGGTTTTTCGAGCCTTACTGTCAGAGGGCTTGTTGCCCAGCACAGGACGGCTGCTTGATCTCGGCTGTGGCTTGGGCGTGTTACCCGCCTTGCTGCACGAAGCGCAAAACCATTATCACGCCGGAAATTGGTCGGCTGATTGGCCTGCGCCGCCGCACAATCTTTATCTGCACGGTGTCGAGCTGTTGGCGTGGAAGGTTGAGGCAGCCAACAAAGCACTCGGGGTCAAGGCCGCCATCAAGCAAGGCGATATCCGCACCGTCGAGCTACCTCCCTGCTCGGCAGTCATTATTCTGGACGTGCTGCTTTATTTGCGCGCGACCGAGCAACAGCAAACCCTGCAACGCATTTTTCAGGCGATCCAACCGGGTGGAGTACTGTTGTTGCGCGAAGCAAATGCTGCCGGTGGCTGGCGTTTTTATATCACTCGCATGGCTGAGCAAATCATGTGCTTGTGGCGCGGACAAGGCTGGCTATCGCTGCACTATCGAAGTAAGGCGGAGTGGATCGCCCTGCTTGAGGAGCTGGGTTACTGCGTTGAGTGCATGCCGATGAGTCAGGGCACACCGTTTGCCAATGTATTGTTCCGTGCTACGCGCATCGCTTAAGGGCACCTCTAAAAATCCAAACTTCGTCGCGATACTGCGTTGCTCACAAAAAATTACTCCTTACATATCATACATATGCGGCGGCGCAATTTTTTGTTCGCGCCTTGTCTCGCTTAGGATTTTGAATTTTTAGAGGCGCCCTCAAGGTACGGTAGTGCCTTGTTGTGCGTTTATTTCGCCGCCTTGACTGCCTGATATTCTGAAAATATTCCGAGCGCCACATGCCTTTTGACTTCGGTCAGGCCAGCGTTGCGCAGGGTTACCATTACCAGTTCCGGTGACACGCACGCCTCTATACTGTCCCAGAAATAACGCCAGATGGTTTCGGTATTTTTTTGCCTGGTAACCAGTCTGGCTAGCAATGGGATAACGCCGCGCACATAGGTTTTGAGTATCCAGTTGCCAAAACTGCTTTGCGCCTGCGTCATCTCCAGAATACAAATACGTCCACCCGGTTTCAGAACGCGCTCGAACTCGGCAAATGCCATGCTCAGATCGCTGATGTGGCGCAGCGCATAACCCATACTCAAAAAATCAAAATGATTATCAGGGAAAGGCAATGCCTCGGCGCGCCCCTCCATTAGCACCATACCCTCAGGCACTTGACTGACAGCCATCATGCCGGGGCTTGGGTCCACGCCGGTCACGCAGGCAGGATTGCCGGTCAGAATACAGGCCTGAGCTGCAACCAGCCCAGTGCCCACCCCCACATCCAGAACTTTCATATTGGCCTGCAACCCCGCACGAATAAGTGCCTGCCGCCGGTACCACGGGCCAGAACCTAGCGCCATCAATCGTTCGATGCGGTCATAATCAGGTGCCGTATCGTCAAATATTTTTTTTAAATAAGCCTGGCGATCCTGCTCTGTCTTGTAGTATGCCGTCAGGGGCAAATGCGGTGCCTTGGCCGACAGTGTATCAGCGGTTATAGGGGGTTTCATTAGCGGCTGGCAGGATAATTGACGGGTCATATTAGCACTTACAACGGCCAGGGTTGTTTTTTTATGCGGCCTCACACGCTGTTCCACAACACGCTGACTTCTACCAGCTTTCTGCTAAAATCCATTACACACCTATCTCTACTTTTCCGATTTTTTGAAAGCAAATCTTTGCAGCCTGTTCAGTTAAGTGCCTACACTCTGGCTTCGCCGCTGGGAGCAGGGATCGCCGCTACGCTCGACGCCTTGCGTGCCGGGCGATCGGGACTGGCACGCTGTGATTTTATTGATGTTGATCTGAACACCTATATCGGACGCGTCAGCGGGTTGGAGAATAGGCCGGTGCGCGCCGACCTGGTTGCTTACGATTGCCGCAACAATCGCCTTGCCCAGCGTGGACTGGAACAGGACAATTTTTCCGAGTCAGTTGCAGCTGCCCGGCAACGCTACGGGCGCGAGCGCATCGGGGTGTTTTTGGGCACCAGCACATCCGGCATACTCGACACCGAGCTTGCCTACCGGCACCGTGATCCGGTAACCGGCGCATTACCCGCGAGTTTTAATTATGAGGGCTCGCACAGTTGCTACTCGGCTGCTGATTTTGTGCAACATTCCCTTGATCTCGCCGGGCCAGCCATGGTGGTATCTACCGCGTGCTCTTCCTCTGCCAAAGTGTTCGCCAGTGCCGCGCGCATGATGCAAGCCGGGCTGTGCGATGCGGCTATTGTCGGGGGGGTAGATTCGTTGTGCCTGACCACGCTGTATGGCTTTAATTCCATGGATCTGGTTTCCAGCCGCCCCTGCCGCCCCTTTGGCGCAGATCGTGATGGCATTTCCATCGGCGAGGCCGCCGGTTTCGTGCTGCTGGAAAAGGCCGCGACTCAACCTGACCCGAACACAATCATGTTGCTGGGCGTAGGCGAAAGCAGCGATGCCTATCACATGTCCAGTCCCCATCCACAAGGCTTGGGTGCGCAACTGGCGATACAAGCGGCATTGTCATCTGCGGGGCTGACTGCCGACGATATTGATTACATCAATCTGCATGGCACCGGAACCAAAGCCAACGATGCTGCCGAAGATCGGGCTGTATTCAATGTGTTTGGCGACAGCACACCGTGCAGCTCCACCAAAGGAGCGACCGGCCATCTGTTGGGTGCGGCAGGCGTGACTGAAGCGATTATTTCTGCGCTATGCATACAGCACGGATTCATGCCCGGCGGATTGAATACCGAACATCTCGATCCAGCACTAAAGAGCCCATACTTGCTAAAAAACAGAGAGCAAAAGATGGATTATGTGCTCTCCAATTCATTCGGATTTGGCGGCAGCAATTGCAGCCTGCTGTTGGGGCGAGCCGGACTATGAAAATTTTTGTTGAAGGTGTAGGTGTTCTCGGCCCTGGGCTGGACGGCTGGCAGGCAAGCCGGCCGATACTAGCCGGAACCGCCCCTTACCTTAATGCACCGCTACTTATTCCCGCCAACGGCCTGCTGCCATCAGCCGAACGGAGGCGCACCGGGGTGCCGGTCAAGATTGCTTTAGCAGTCGGCTGCGAAGCCATAGCCAACGCGCAATGCAATGCTTCTGAGTTAGCTGCGGTGTTCGCTTCTTCCGCTGGAGATGGCGAAAATATGCACGCTATTTTCGAAACACTGGCCAATGATGGCCGTGAAGTATCGCCGACACGATTTCATAACTCGGTGCACAATGCACCATCCGGCTATTGGTCAATTGCGACTAAATCCATGTCGCCCTCTACCAGCCTGGCTTGCTTCGATGCCAGCTTTGCCGCCGGGCTGATTGAAGCTGCTACTCAAACGCTTGCCAGCGGAAATGAGGTGGCACTCATCGCCTATGACTCGCCCTACCCGCAACCGCTACATGCAACACGACCAATTGGCGCAGCGTTTGGTGTGGCGCTGGTGGTGTCTGGTAATAAAACGCAGCGCAGCCAAACCGAGCTGGAGATTGGCATCAACCGCCGGAGCGGTGCCAGCACACCCGTCGCCCATGCCGAACTGGAAGCCATGCGAATTGGAATACCTGCCGCACGTAGCCTGCCACTGCTGTCGGCACTGGCCACTCAAAACCCTGTTAGAATTTATCTGGACTATCTCGCTGGTAACCAGCTTGAAGTCATGGTTCACCCATGCTGACCCATAACGACATACAGGCACTCATTCCGCACAGCGGCAACATGTGCCTGTTGGCCAGTGTGACTTACTGGAATGAAACTCACATCACTTGTACTGCGCACAGCCACCGCAACACAGGCAATCCGCTGGCGCGTAACGGAAAGATTCCCGTACTATGCGGGATTGAATTCGCTGCGCAGGCCATGGCAGTGCATGGCGGACTTACCGGACGGGTTGGCCAGCGCCCGCGCGCCGGGCTGCTGGTAAGTGTGCGCGATGTATTGACCAGAGTAAAATACTTGAGCGATTATGAGGAAGATTTGCAAATTGAAGCTGAGCAAATAATGGCAGGGGAAAGCGGCGTGACCTATACTTTTGCACTTCATATCGGAGAGCTAGAGTTGCTGACCGGGCGTGCTACCGTAGTGCTTGATGCTTTTGGAAATAGACCATGAAACGGGCACTGGTAACCGGTGGCAGCGGCGCGATCGGCGCAGCAATTTGCCGTCAGTTGGCACAGGATGGTTGCCAGGTGATCGTGCATGCCAATACTCATCTCGATCAAGCCCAACAACTTGCTCAAGAAATTATGGATAACGGGGGTGCCGCCGCCGCCATTTCTTTTGACATCACCGATGCACAAGCAACCAGGACTGCGCTGGAAAAAATTCTTGCCGAAGGTGCCATTCAGATTCTGGTGAACAATGCCGGTGTACACGATGATGCAGTGATGCCGGGTATGCGCCCTGAGCAATGGACACGCGTCATTGATGTCTCGCTCAATGGTTTTTTCAACGTCACTCAGCCGCTGCTCATGCCCATGATCGCTACACGCTGGGGACGCATCATTAACCTGTCTTCACTGGCTGCGGTAACTGGCAATCGCGGCCAGGTCAACTATGCCGCAGCTAAAGCCGGTCTGCACGGTGCCACCAAATCATTGGCACTGGAACTTGCCAGTCGCGGCATCACCGTTAATGCCGTTGCACCGGGAATTATTATTTCACCGATGAGCGAGGCCACTTTTCCCAAGGAAACTATCAACAACATGGTGCCGATGAAACGTGCCGGTCGCCCGGAAGAGGTAGCCGACCTCATCGCCTTCCTCGCCTCTGAACGTGCGGCTTATATCTCCGGGCAAATCATTTCGATCAATGGCGCAATGGCGTAACATAATCAAAATAAACCAATCATAAGGAATGCAAAGATGGGAAGTCCAATGGAACAGAACAAGTTGACAATGGAAAACAACCTGGCAAAACCGCCCTACACCACCCTGTCGCCGGATGTATTGGTAATAGGCGGTGGCCCAGCAGGGTCAACGGTTTCAGCCTTGCTGGCTGATCGCGGACACGATGTGGTTATGCTGGAAAAAGCACATCACCCGCGTTTCCACATCGGCGAATCCTTATTGCCGATGAATATGCCCTTGTTCGACCGGTTGGGAGTGCGCAAAGAAGTCGAGGCTATAGGCATCACCAAATATGGCGCTGAATTTGTGTCGCCCTGGCACGACTACTCGAGCCACTTTTTCTGGGCTGATGCTATGGACAAGTCATTCCCTTATGCGGTGCATGTGCGCCGTTCGGAATTTGACGAAATACTGTTCCACCATGCCGCCAGGCGTGGTGCGCGCACCTTTGAGGGGCACCGCGTCACGCATGTGGATATGGAAGCAGCCAAAGGGGGCGACGAGCGCGCCCTGGTAAAAGTACAAACCGACGCTGGTAATGAAATCGAGTGGCGTCCGCGTTTCGTGATCGACGCCAGCGGGCGCGACACGGTGTTATCCAATCAATTTGGCGTCAAACGTCGCAACAAAGAACACGCCAGCGCCGCACTGTTCGGGCACTTCACCAATGCCGTGCGGCAACCGGGCCGTAATGAAGGCAACATCTCGTTGTTCTGGTTCGACCACGGCTGGTTCTGGTTCATCCCCCTGCTGGATGGCACAACGAGCGTTGGAGCAGTAGCTTCGCCCACCTATTTCAAACAGCGCAAGACCGATCCATCCATCTTCCTGATGGAAACCATCGCACTCGTGCCCAAGCTGGCTGCACGGTTGAAGGATGCGAAAATGATCGAGCCGGCAACAGCCACCGGAAACTTTAGCTACATCTCCGAATTTTGCCGGGGCGACCGCTTCATCATGATAGGCGACGCTTTTACCTTTGTTGATCCGATGTTCTCTTCCGGCGTACTTCTTGCCATGAATAGCGCTTTTGAAGGTGCTGCCGCAGTTGATCACTGGCTGCAGGGTGAAAAAGTGATGGCTGAAAAAGCTTTCCGCCGTTTTGAGCGCACGATGGTACGCGGACCGAAAATATTCTCCTGGTTCATCTATCGCATCACCTCACCGGCCATCCGCAAGATTTTCATGCAGCCGCGCAATGTGTGGCGCATGCAGGAAGCTATGCTTTCGGTACTGGCCGGCGACCTATTCCGTAATACGCCGGTCGGCCCAAGGCTGATAGGATTCAAATTTATTTATTACACTTCCTGCCTGGCAATACTGCCTGCCGCTTTCAAAATGTGGCTGCGTCGCCGCCGCAATTTACGTGAATCGCTTAAAGAGGAGGTTGTGTAGGGGCGAGATTGTGTCAATTCCACACGCAGCTTGCTGCGTATAACCAGCCTGCGTGTGTTGTTGGGGCTTTAGCCCCTTACAACCACGGCGGTGTCAATTCCGCCCAACCGAAGGTTGGATGCGGATTGCCTACCTTTGGTGTACCCCTTGCGGGTGTACTTGGTCAGCATTTTTTGCTGACCAAGTCGAATGGCTAGTAGTTTCACCAGTGGATTGCCTGACTTTGTTGCATCACGCCCCAGCCTATCCATCCCCAAAAAAAGGCGCGAGTGTCACAACACATCCGCTTTAGCGGATATAACCAACCACTTGGCAACCGTTAACCAGCGGCTTATGTCACCGTCTTTTGGTGACTTAGCCGAATGGCTATACAAAGCCTTTTGGTTGCTTAGTGGGATGGCTAGTTGTTTTATCAGTGAATTGCCTGCCTTTGGTATAAATCGCACCCCTACAGTATTCTATTTTTCATCGCGTAAATCGCCGCCATAGCAACAGCGGCAGGCGAAGCACAAAACCACACATCAATCGGATATGCATCCAGGTCAACAGAGTGTTGTCGCGCCAATAGTTAAAGTGTGACACGCCGCCTTCTTCCGCATTGAAGTAGCGCACCGGGGCATATAGATTGATCGGACGAACACCGTACCAGCACAAACGCACCGCCACCTCCGGATCAAAATCAAAACGACGCATCCAGGGACTGTGCTCCATAATCCGGCGCAACGGCTGGATCGGATAAACGCGAAAACCAAATAACGAATCGCCTATCCCGGCCCCCAATGTTTCCACATTGGCCCACCAGTTTGATATCTTGCGCCCCCCCACCCGTAGCGCAGGCGCACTGGCATCGAACAGCGGCTTGCCCAATATAACGGCATTCGGATTACTTAGCGACTTCGCCATGAATTCCGGGATTTTTTCGGACGGGTGCTGCCCGTCGGCATCCATCGTGAGTATATGTGTGTAGCCCGCTGCCGCTGCCGCATGCAAGCCGTGCAACACCGCCGCACCTTTCCCTTGATTGTGCGGCAAGGAAAATATTTTGAGTCCGGGATCATTGGCAGCCAAATCGTTCAAGGCTTCGGTCGTACCGTCGGTGCTGCCATCTACCACCACCCACACCGGTTGCCACACAACCCGCGCATTGCGCACCGTTTCCAGCACTTTGCTGCCAGTGTTGTAGGATGGAATAAGGACAAGGTGAGATTGTGATGTGGCTGGCATGATGTTTCTGTTAATGATCTATAAGCCAGCGCTTAAACATTCTTCGGGGAGGCAAGCTGTTCCCTGAAATATTGCTCCAAGTCTGCGACAAATAATCTTGTATCACTGCCCACTTCGAAACGCTCGCCCAGCCGCACGCTGAAGGTTAACGGGAATCGCGGCTTCCTCCACAGTGGCCAACCTTTGCTGAGAAACGGTGAGGTATATTCTATAAATACCGTTTGCACTGGCACGCCCGCTCTACTCGCAATCATGGCAAAGACGCCGGTAAATTTGTTAACGGGCTGAGTAATTGTACGTGTTGCCTCAGGAAAAATGAGCATCTGACTACCCTGTTCCAACTCAGTAACAGCGGCACGAACCATGCTGCCGATTGAATCATTGCAAATATAGCCTGCCAAGCGGGCACCGCCTCCGAAAAGAATATTATCCCGTATATCCCGCTTCATAATGCAGGCGATATTGGTCAGTCGCGATCCGATTAACACCACGTCAATCAAGCCCTGATGGTTAGGCGCAATGATGAGGGGGCCTTCGTCAGCGAGTGCATCGAGTGCGGACACGTCGCACCTGAACAAGCCGGTACTTTCGATAAAGATGAGATAAAGCCAGAAAATTCGGGTGATGATGAGCCGACCCAGGCGTGCGCCAAAGCGTCGTGGCAACAGTGGATACAACACTGCCCCCAAGAGTGAAAATAGTATGGCTCCTGCACCAAAAACGGCGAGCGAGAAATACAGCGCGATATATTGGTATAGGGTGCACACCCCAGATACCACTGCCCCCAGGCTTCGCGTAACGGTGTAAGTCATGGCCAAATCTTGTCTATCTTCATGCGAGTTGCAACCTTATTTGTCTTCTGCTACTTGAATCGTGGATTCTGAAAACACCCAGGTTAAAGCGAATCCGGCAGTTACGGATTCCTTGCTCTTGACCAGCGGGCTATCCTCAAACACAGCTCCGCGTAGATTGTCCCATTTTACGAAACCGCTCAGCCATTTTTTTGGAAAGCGCCTAGTCAGCGCAGCCACAAACTGACTGCCTGCGTAGCCGCCACTGGCGGCGTAAGCAGGGCGATCTTGGAGGCTATCAAAGCGAGCGTCCACTCCATAAAAATACTGGTTGTAGCGCCGGTCAGTGAAGATTGGGCCGATGCCCATTCCCAGATTCCAGCCTTTTTGATCAAAAACATCGTCCACATCGAGATTCAGTACCGGCTGGAACAGCCAGCCTACATCGTGCAGATATGAAAAATCACTGGCGATCACGGAGCGCACGGGTAAGCGCAATTCCAAACGAGCCTCGTTTGACTTTGTTTGGTACAAATGTAAATTTAGTGATGGCCCGATTTCAAGCGTTGGGTCAAGATCAGGCATGCCCTGCCGCGCCACGTTATGCTTGACTGGCACCGAGCCATTCATGCTGACATCGAGCTCCGCATGGTCATTGTGAAGAAACAGGCCGCGCACCCGTTGACGATCTACTTTCAGAATGTCGCCACGGTAAATTAAAAACGGTACTGGTAACAGATAAGCACTCCGCTCGTTTGAGCCGCGATAGTGCGGAAAATCTATCCCTGCCACGCCCGCACCGGCCTCCCACAGCGGAACCTGCCCTGCGAATGCAGATGAGAAACTATATGTACTTGCCGTTAGCGCAATAAAAAGTAGTTTTACATGCTTCATGGAAAAACTTACTGCGTCACTTCCCATTATACGCCCCAGCAAACTGCCTCAATCTCGACCAATAAATCAACGCGGCAAATATCGGCCTGCAGTACAATCAATTGTGGCAACGCGCCCCATTCATCGCAGATTATTTTCCGCACCACTTCCATGTGTTCGGCGTGGCGCACATAGGCTTTAAGTGCAAGTCCTCTTTCGAAACCCGCAAACGCAAAGCCGCCCCGACCAGCCTGGTCAATCACAGCTCGAATATTATCCAACGTCTCGCGCGTCTGTAAACTCACTGACCCTGGGTGTACTGTTGCATGACCTAGTATGCTGGCGGTACCCGAAATAAAAAGTGTCTGCGCCGTGTCAGGGAAGGCCAACGTCGCCCTCGAAAAAGCCGGGCTGCGCGGTCCGTATTGTTCCGGGTAATGGTAGGCGCTTACCTGGCGAGGATTTTCGATTTGTACACCGGGTGATCGAGCTGCAAAAAAATAAATAACCAGCGGCCCGCCGTGGCTCCCCAGTGCACACGCCGCCGGGGACTCTTCAATTTTTTTGCCGTAGCTCACAAAGGCTACACTGCGGCCTGCGCTGAAGCTGCGGTAGCGCTCCATGCCGTCTTCAATGGCATTAATCCCCGGAAAATAATTCCACACCCTGAGCAGATGAGTGTGGGTGCTACGCTGCATAAAGCCAAATATTTCAGAATATGCGCGCTGTATTATTGCGCTGAAATCCGCTGTCGAATCGAGTTCAATAGACATGCTGCCAAAGAATATATCTTCATTGCAGCTGCCCGTTATGGATTTATCGTGATACTGCTTGACCGGTTTGTCGCTAGTCCAAACTTCGTACACGGCATCACTGCCCAAAACCGGCATATGTACCCTCAGCACCGGGCAATTAGATTTTATGTTCCGGTTCTCCATGCCAAAGGCAACCACACATACTGCCTGATCACCCAACTGCGCCAGATGCGCATCAATCTCCGTCGGCGCAAGATATTTGAGTGCCAATGGCATGCTTTGGCAAATAACCGATTCCATCATGTTCACTCGCTTATGACATTCCTGGTTGGACGCTTGCTTCTCACTCATACACGATTACTTTTCTTTGCCATGAATAATTTCTTTAGCTTACGCAAAATTGTACCACTAACAAGGGAAATGGCCTCAGTCACATGATTAAGCAAAAATGGAGCTAAGTAACATTTCGTGGAGGTTTTTCTCTTTGCATCACGCCAGTTGTTCCGCTACCAACGCCTGTTTTCGGGCTTGTGGAAGGCATCTATGTCATAGAGGACAGAGTTTTTCATGGAATTAGACTACCACTTTCT
>JANPNS010000247.1:0-3973 GCA_031427575.1 Gallionellaceae bacterium | reverse complement strand
GCGCCTCTAAAAATTCAAAATCCTAAGCGAGACAAGGCGCGAGCAAAAAATTGCGACGCCGCATATGTATGATATGTAAGGAGTAATTTTTTGTGAGCAACGCAGTATCGCGACGGAGTTTGGATTTTTAGAGGTGCCCATAAGACTAAGCGCTTATCCGGTGCATACCCTGCCTGGAACGGCACATTTAGCTAACGGACAATCATGACCTCACTCGCCCAATTACTGCAAAACGCCCCTTCTGTTTTCGCCGTGCTGAGCGGCATCATCGGCCTAATGGTCGGTAGTTTTTTGAATGTTGTGATTCATCGCCTGCCAAAAATGTTGACGCGCGAGTGGCAACAACAATGCGCCGAACTCAATGGCAAAGAGGTCGAAAGTGCGCCGCGCTATAACCTGCTCGTTCCCCGCTCCGCCTGCCCGCACTGCGGCCACAATATAAGCGCGCTGGAAAATATTCCCATCATCAGCTACCTGTTATTGCGCGGCAAGTGCAAGGGTTGCGGCGCAGCTATCTCCGTGCGCTACCCCATCGTGGAAGCAGTGTGCGGATTGTTAAGCGCATATGTCGCCTGGCACTTCGGCTTTGGCCTGGCCGCTTTCGCCGCGCTGTTGTTTGTCTGGGCGCTGCTGGCGTTGACCTGCATAGATTTTGATACGCAATTACTGCCGGATGACATCACCTTACCTCTGCTGTGGCTGGGTCTGCTGTTTAACCTGTCCGGCACCTTCGTTAATCTGCACAGCGCTGTGATCGGCGCAGTCGTGGGTTATTTGGCACTATGGGGCATCTATTGGCTATTCAAGCTTTTTACCGGCAAGGACGGCATGGGCTATGGCGACTTCAAATTGCTGGCGGCCATCGGTGCATGGCTGGGTTGGCAAATGCTGCCGCTGGTTATCATACTGTCCTCGCTGGTGGGCGCAGTAGTCGGTATCACGCTGATCGTCGCAGCACGTCATGGCCGCAACGTCCCTATTCCGTTCGGCCCATATCTGGCGGGGGGCGGCTTGATTGCGCTATTCTGGGGACAACAACTGACCCAAAGTTATCTGCAACTGCTGGCCGTACCATGACCTATAGGGTGCCTCTAAAAATTCAAGTTTCTGATGAAACTACTAGCCATTCCACTAGGTTACCAAAAGACGGTAACCAAGTTCACCCGCAAGGGGCACGCCGTGGTTGTAAGGGGCTGAAGCCCCAACAACACACGCAGGCTGGTTATAAGCCAGACAAGGCGCGAGCAAAAAATTGCGACGCAGCATATGTTTGATATGTAAGGAGTGATTTTTTGTGAGCAACACAGTATGGCAACGAAAATTGGATTTTTAGAGGCGCCCTATCGAGTTGGCCTCACCGGAGGTATCGGATGTGGCAAGAGCACCGTCTCTGCGCTGTTTGCACAATGCGGCGCAGTCGTCATCGACAGTGACGCCATAGCGCACCAGTTAACCCAGGCAGGTGGCGCAGCCATCGCCGCAATCCGCAGTGCATTCGGCGATGATTACATTGATGCCAGCGGCGCCCTCGACCGGGCGCGCATGCGGCAATTGGTATTTACTGACCCTGCAGCAAAGTTACGACTGGAAGCCATTCTCCATCCTCTGATCCGCACACAAATGCTGGCGCAGGCTATCACCAGTAGCTCGGCCCCCTACCAGCTGCTGGTCATTCCACTGCTGTTCGAGATACCCGGTTACCAAGAGCTGGTGCAGCGCACCTTGGTGGTGGATTGCGCTGAAGCCACCCAGCTTGGGCGCGCCATGCGGCGTAGCGGGCTGGATGAAGCAACCGTGCGCGCCATCATGGCCACGCAAATATCGCGTGCCGAGCGGCTACAGCGCGCCGACGAAGTCATTCATAACGACAGCGATCTGGATCACTTACAGCGCCAGGTAAAGCCGTTACATCAGCGCTACCTCACCCTTTCCGCAGGAAGTGATTGACGGTACATGGCAATTCACAATATATTGGCCGTAGTATGTAACCTACCTCCGGCCTGGCATCGTGATTGATTATGAATTCCCACTGAATGAACGAGTGCGCACCCTGATGCGCCTTGAGGGTCTCTACGCCAAAATGGCGCGTTTTATGGAACAAGCAAGCGCCGCTGAACATCAAGTGGCCATGCTTACTCTATTCGAAATCCTCGATGTCGCCAGTCGCGCCGACCTGAAGCCCGACCTGCTGCAGGAATTGGAACGCCAGAAGCGCCTGCTCACCGCCTTGCGTAACAATCCGGAAATTTCAGAAGACGTACTGGATGCAACAATAGATGAAATTGAAAATACCAGCACCCGTTTGTTCGATATGAGTGGCAAAGTTGGCCTGTCCCTGCGCGAAAATGAATGGCTGATGGGCATCAAACAGCGTGCCGGCATCCCTGGCGGAACATGCGAATTCGACTTGCCGTCCTACCATTTTTGGTTGCACCAGGATGCCACGTCACGGCGCGACCACCTCAAAACCTGGCTGGCACCCATGCTCCCCATACGCGACGGCATGACCATCCTGCTCAAACTGCTGCGAGAAAGCGGCAAAGTGCGTCGTTTCATCGCACACCAGGGCAGCTTTCAGCAAATGCAAGGCGGTCGCGTGGCGCAAATGCTGCGCATCAGATTGGACGATGCCCTGCCCTGCGTGCCGGAAGTCAGCGCCAACAAATACGTGCTCAATATCCGCTTCGTTGCGGCCGATTACGCGGCCAAGAGCGCCTTATACGATCACGATGTCGAGTTCGATCTGACCTTCTGCACCTTGTAGCGATGAAGAAGCCGCCTGTTGTTATCTGCCCGCAATGCAGCAAAGAAGTGGTATGGACCTGTGACAACCTGTTCCGTCCATTTTGCAGTGAGCGCTGCAAATTAATTGATCTGGGAAAATGGGCGTCGGAAGGTTACCGTATCCCTCAGGATGACAACGACCCGGAAGAACCCTCTACCCAAGCCTGACGCAATAGCGCAATGCCGTGTGCGCCATGCTGCTGCGCGAGATGCAAATCGGGTGAAGCCAGTCCTCCCAAGGCGTAAACAGGTATCGTTGTCCCCACTACTATTTTCGCAAATTCTTCCCAGCCCAGATGTGGCGCTCCCGGATGCGATTGCGTAGCCAACACCGGACTGAGCAAAGCAAAATCACAACCCAATTCTTGTGCGCGGCGCAACTCGTCCACACTGTGACAAGAAGCGGCGCACCATTCCACCGCAGGACGTACACCTAACCCGGCCAGCTGCGCGCCAGTGAGCTGTACCCCATCCGCACCAATTTCCTGTACCAGTTCGATGTCGGCATTGATAATCAACCGTGCCCCGTGCTGCTTCATCAACGGCAACATTTTTAGTGCTAATTCCCGCAACGCCTCGCGCGAATAATCTTTCTCGCGCAACTGCACCAGCCGCAAACCGTTCTGTAATGCAGACTCCAGTCGCCGCAGAAATTCATCCTCGCCCAACTCCTGCACATTGCTGATGGCATACACATTTGGCAATGACAGAGCGCGCAGAATAGGAGCGTTGGCGGGTAGCAAAGGTGACACCAAAACCTGTCCCCTCTCCCCCGGGGAGAGGGCTAGGGAGAGGGGGTGCTGCCAAGAAAACGCCTGCCCCTCATGCGGATGCAACTCCCCGCTCCACGCCGTCACGCGAAAAAAATTCAGCCGCACCGTCGCATGCGGATAGGTGAACACGCGCGTCACCCACGGATAAGCAGTTGTTACTGTGATGCCCAACTCCTCGCGCAACTCGCGCACCAACGCATGGTAAGACGTCTCACCGGGTTCGATCTTGCCGCCGGGGAATTCCCAATAGCCCGCCCAGATTTTGTTGGGTGGACGTTGCGCGTGGAGGAAGGAGCCATCTGGACGTTGGAGGACGGCGGCGGCGACTTCGACGATTTTGGTTTTTTCAATGGGGGTGTTCAACGTTGTGTCTCAAGCTTTCAGCAAGTAGGTTGGGTTAGCAGCTTTATCGCGTA
>JANPNS010000246.1:0-3609 GCA_031427575.1 Gallionellaceae bacterium | reverse complement strand
TCCAAGCGGCTGGTTCAAATCGGACAGGTGGTGCGGCGCGGACAGGAGATTGCCAGGGTGGGTAGCACTGGACGTTCGACCGGTAATCATCTGCACTTTGAAGTGAGATTCAAGGGCGTCGCTCAAAACCCCAAGCGCTTCCTGCCAACTGCCGAGAGTTAGTTGATCGGGTTGGGTGTCAAGCAAGGGTGAGGTGTAGTTGCCTCACCCTTTTTATTTAACGTGAAACTCGCGCAGCGAGTCCTTGTCCCCCTTGCCCGCTTGCGGGAGAGGGCGGGGGAGAGGGGAACGGGCATAGTGGGTTTCATCATCAGGGGCGACATATTTGCCATGCCCGTTAGGGCGGCGCCATCCTCCGCGTAACGGATAGAAATTCAGAATTAATACCCAGAAAATATCAAATATGATTTCCAACTTGCTAAAAAAAATCTTCGGCACCCGCAATGACAGATTGCTTAAACAATACCGTCAATCCGTGTTGGCAATCAATGCCCTTGAGGCAGGGTTGGAAAAATTATCAGACCAGGAGTTGCGCAGCAAGACCGAGGTCTTTAAGCAGCGCGTAAGTCAGAGCGAGTCGCTGGATGCCCTGTTGCCGGAGGCGTTTGCCGTAGTGCGTGAAGCCGGGCGGCGCGTGTTGCAGCTACGTCACTTCGACGAGCAATTGATCGGTGGCATGGCCCTGAATTACGGCAAGATCGCGGAGATGCGCACCGGCGAGGGCAAGACCCTGATGGCTACGCTGCCTGCCTATTTGAATGCGCTGTCTGGATCCGGGGTGCATGTGGTAACCGTTAACGATTACCTGGCCGCGCGTGATGCTGAATGGATGGGGCGGCTGTACCGCTTTCTTGGGTTATCGGTCGGTGTAATCCTGTCGCAGATGGATCATGCGGATAAACAAGTCGCCTATGCTGCCGATATTACCTACGGCACCAACAACGAATTTGGCTTTGACTACTTGCGTGACAACATGGCTACCCAGGCCAGCGAACGTTTCCAGCGCAAGCTGAATTACGCCATTGTGGACGAGGTTGACTCTATCCTGATAGACGAGGCGCGCACCCCGCTGATCATCTCCGGCCAGGCCGAAGACAACGTGGATATTTATGTGCGCATGGACAAGCTGGCACCGCGGCTGGTTCGTCAAAAGGAAGAGGATGGTCCCGGCGATTACAGCGTAGATGAGAAGAACCGGCAGATTTTGCTGACCGAAGAGGGCCACGAACACGCCGAACAGTTGCTGACCCAGGCTGGGCTGTTGACTGCGGGGGGCAGCTTGTATGACCCTGGCAACATCATGCTGATTCATCATTTGTATGCCGCGCTGCGCGCGCACACCTTGTATTTTCTCGATCAGCATTATGTGGTGCAGGATGGCGAGGTGGTGATAGTGGATGAATTCACCGGCCGCATGATGGCTGGACGGCGCTGGTCCGATGGACTGCACCAGGCAGTGGAGGCCAAGGAAGGGGTATCCATCCAAAAAGAGAACCAGACGCTCGCCTCCATCACCTTCCAGAACTACTTCCGCTTGTATGGCAAACTGGCCGGTATGACCGGCACGGCGGATACCGAAGCTTTCGAGTTCCAGCAGATTTACAGTCTGGAAACGGTGATTATTCCGCCGCACCTGCCCACGATACGCAAGAATATGATGGACAGGGTCTACCTCACCATGGGTGAGAAGTATCAGGCGGCAATCATGGACATTCAGGATTGCTACCAGCGCGGGCAGCCGGTGCTGGTCGGCACCACCTCGATTGAAACATCGGAACTCTTGTCGAAACTACTGGAAAAAGAAAAGCTGCCGCACCAGGTGTTGAATGCCAAACAGCATGTGCGCGAGGCAGAGATCATAGCGCAGGCGGGCAGCCCCAGAATGGTCACCATCGCCACCAACATGGCTGGCCGCGGTACGGACATCGTGCTCGGCGGCAATGTGGAAAAGCCTATCGAGCTGTTGCGCATGGATGAAAGCCTGGACGATGCAACACGTGCGCAGCGCATTGACAAATTGCGCGCCGAGTGGCAGCCGATCCATGATCAGGTCGTGGCCAGCGGTGGTCTGCACATCATCGGCACCGAGCGCCACGAATCGCGCCGCGTGGATAACCAGTTACGGGGACGTGCTGGCCGTCAGGGCGATCCGGGTTCCAGCCGATTTTACTTGTCGCTGGAAGACCCGTTGTTGCGCATCTTTGCATCTGAACGTGTGGCGGCCATCATGAATAAATTCAAGTTGCCGGAAGGAGAGGCCATTGAACATCCGTGGGTGACACGCGCCATTGAAAATGCGCAGCGCAAGGTCGAGGCGCGCAACTTCGACATGCGCAAACAGATCCTCGAATACGACGACGTGGCCAACGAGCAACGCAAGGTAATCTATCAGCAACGCAATGAATTGCTGGAGAGTGCGGACATTTCCGAAACGATTGCAGCTATGCGCGATGCGGTGATAGATGCCATGATCAGCGAATATATTGTGCCGGAAAGCATGGAAGAGCAGTGGAATGTTCCGGCGCTGGAAAACGCATTGACTGCCGAATACCAGCTAACCCTGCCGCTTGTGCAATGGCTGGAACAGGACAAGAAACTGGATGAGGCGGGTTTGCGCGAGCGCGTAATACCAGCTGCGCAGCAACAATATCAGGCCAAGGTGGATCAGGTCGGCGGCGAGGTCATGCACGGCTATGAGCGCATCATCATGTTGCAAAGCCTGGATACTCACTGGCGCGAGCATTTGGCAGCACTCGACCACCTGCGCCAGGGCATCCATTTGCGCGGTTATGCGCAGAAAAATCCCAAGCAGGAATATAAGCGCGAGGCATTCGAGCTTTTTTCCACTATGCTGGAATCAATCAAGCGCGATGTCACGCGCATCCTGATGAACGTGCAGATCCGCAGCGAACAGGATATTAAAGCCGCGGAAGTTCCTGCGGCACCAGAAAATGTGCAGTATCATCACGCTGATTACGACGAGGCGTTGGCCTCGACCGGTGGTGAAGAGGAACACAAGCCATTTGTGCGTTCCGGGACCAAGGTTGGGCGTAACGATCCATGCCCATGCGGTTCCGGGAAAAAATATAAGCACTGCCACGGCAAACTGAATTAAGAAATTTTTTGGGAGAGGGCTATGACAACGGACGATTTGATTTTACAGACCCTGCGCAATTCCACTCTGACCGAAGAATTGCGTGACGCGGAGATCGAGGCATTGGCCAACATCATCACCGTGCATGAGTACAAAAAAGGGGAATTCCTGCTACAGCACGGTGATAGCAGACTCAGAAATGCACTGATGATACTTGCCTCCGGCAAGGTGGAAGCAACTGCCACCATGGGCGGCGAGAAAGCCACCTTGCATCTGCTGCAACCCGGTGACTTGGCCGGCATCATCACCTTTGTCGGCGGCACTGCTGCGCAGATCAGCGCCACCGTGGTCGCCAAGACTAACTGCAAGGTGTTGTTGCTGGAACGCTCACGCCTCGAATCTTTCCTTAGCACCAACCCCGCTATCGTGTATTACGTGATGCGCGGCATCGTGCGCCATGTGCATGGCATCGTGCGGCGCATGAATATGCAATCGGTGGAGATGAGTAACTACAT
>JANPNS010000245.1:0-3805 GCA_031427575.1 Gallionellaceae bacterium | reverse complement strand
GTCTAGTTACTTACGATGAAAAAACATTATGGGTTGATTCTACTGGAAACGATATTATAAAATATATATTGATCATGTCGTTTGAAAAAACCCCGGGGGGACTGCGGGCAGTTTGGTCACCAGCTTGAAGCCTTGTGTGCCCACCTCACCCAAGCAGGTTTCACTTTCACCGTAGGCAATGGCGGTATCGAGCGTGTCGATACCATAGTCCGCTGCCAGTTGCAGCATGGCCTTTGCGGCCGAACGCGTGACTTGGCCATTTTGATTGGCGATGCCGTAGGTCAGGCCGAATTGGGCGGTGCCGAGGGCGAGGTGACTCATGCGTCGGGATCTCTCTGGCGCTTCCGCAACACCGAGACGGCAACCCATTCATCCGGTGCATCGGTGTAGCTCGCTTCACCGTGGTGTCTTACCTTGTGGGTCATGCACTCATAATCCGGGTGCCAGGTGAACAAGGTTCGGTAGTCCATTTTATAAGTCTGCACGCCTGGTCGGTGGTGATAAGTTCTGGCTCGCGGTGTCGGACTAAAAAAATCTAAAATCATCAGCCAGCCAGGCGAACGCAGTACGCGGTCTGCCTCACTGGCAATACGGAATAAATCTTCACGATCGCAAAGGTAAAGACAGAAGCCGAAGATCACGATATCGAAACTTTGGTTGTCGAACGGCAGCACATCGGCTGTGCCTTGCTGCACATTGATACCTATTGAGCGTGCGGCGGCAACCGCTTGAGCAGAAGGCTCAACTCCATAACAGTCGGCATTCAGATTGTTTTTAAGCCAAGCAAGGCGTGTACCGTCGCCACAACCGACCTCAAGTACCTTCAGTCCCACCCGCGCGTTTACGGGCAGGAAATCGAGCACTTCTCGCAACAGTGCGTCGTCGTCAGGGAGTTTGCGACCGGCAACGCCCTGCTGATTCCTGGTGAACCAAGCATCCCCCTCTGACTGCAAGAAAATTTCTTTTTGTTTCATGGTTATTCCTTTCTCAACCGGATCACACCGACCCTTTGGTAATAGCCAGATTGAGAGCGTCCACTACCTCATCTTGCTGCGCTTCGGTCAATCCTGGATACATCGGCAAGCTGATCGCCTCGGCATAATACTGCTCTGCTTCCGGACAATGTCCCGCCTTGAATCCCAAGCCTTCGTAGTAAGGCTGGCGATATACCGGGATGTAGTGCAGATTCACGCCGATGCCTGCCGCACGCAATGCTTCAAACACTTGGCGATGTGTACTGACAATTTCTTTGAGCTTTAAACGAACCACGTACAGGTGCAAACCGGAATAGCTGTCCACGTGCTGCCACGGAGTAGTCACCGGCAGATCAGCCAATAGCTGGTCATATCGCCTGGCGATGCTGTGCCGCTTGGTGACGAATTCGTCCAGTCGCTGCATTTGGCTCATGCCCAACGCAGCCTGTATGTCGGTCATGCGGTAGTTGTAGCCCAAATCGATCTGCTGGTAATACCAGGGCCCATCCGGCGCGTGAGTCATCTCGTTCGCGTCACGGGTGATGCCGTGGCTGCGCAGCAGCTGCATGCGCTTCGCCATTTGTGCATCGTTGGTCATGGCCATGCCGCCTTCACCCGTGGTGATGATCTAGACCGGGTGGAAGCTGAATACGGTGATGTCGCTATAACGACAGTTGCCAATCGGTTCGCCGAGATATTTGCCACCTATAGCGTGCGAGGCATCTTCAATGATCTTGAAGCCATAGCGTTCACTCAAAGCATGGATGCCAGCCATGTCGCAGGGTTGTCCGCAAAGGTGTACCGGGATCACGACTTTGGGTAGATTGCCTATTTTTTCCGCGCGCGCCAGTTTTTCTGCCAGTTGCTCCACGCTCATGTTGTAGGTGTGCGGATCAATGTCCACAAAATCGACACTTGCTCCGCAGTAGCGGGCGCAGTTTGCACTTGCCACAAAGGTGATCGGAGTGGTCCAGACCACATCGTTTGGCCGCACGCCCAGTGCCAAACAGGCAATGTGCAGCGCGCTCGTAGCACTGTTCACCACAATGGCATGTTGCGTACCACAATAGTCTGCGATACTTTTTTCAAAAGTGGGAACCGCCGGGCCTTGGGTGAGAAAATCCGAGCGCAGCACATCCACCACGGCTTGAATGTCTGCTTCTGAAATGTCCTGGCGACCGTAGGGGATCATTACTGTCATTTTTTGCCGACCTCTTCACGGTTCTGCGCAATCCACGTTTGCAGCGTTTCAATACTCATCCATTCTGTGTTGTTGTCCGAGCAGTAGGTGAAATCTTCATTCACCCTTTTCCCATCCTTGATGCGGTATGAGTCGTTGCTCCAGTTGTTTATCGCGGGCAATATTTTAAAGTGCTCGGGGTATTCGTAAGTGTAGGGGGCATCTTCGGTCCCGATCATTTGCTCGTGAAGTTTCTCGCCGGGACGGACACCAACAATCTCGTGTTTAGCCTCAGGAACGCAGGCCAGCGCGACATCGGTCACTTTCATCGAAGGGATTCTTTTGACGTAAATTTCCCCGCCCACCATGTCTTCAAAGGCATGCCACACTAATTCGACTCCTTGCTCCAGAGTGATCATGAAGCGAGTCATGCGAGCGTCTGTGATTGGTAGCAAACCTTTGTTCGCAATTGACAGGAAAAATGGTATGACCGAACCACGCGATCCCATTACGTTGCCATAACGCACCACCCCAAAACGGGTTTCGTGAGAGCCTGCGTAGGAATTGCCTGCTACAAATAGCTTGTCGGACGCGAGTTTTGTTGCGCCGTAGAGGTTCGCCGGGCTGCTCGCTTTGTCAGTTGACAGGGCGACAACTCGTTTTACCTTGCGATCGATACAGGCATCGATCAAGTTCATCGCGCCAATCACGTTGGTCTTCACACATTCGAAGGGGTTGTATTCAGCAGTTGGCACAATCTTGGTTGCGGCGGCGTGAACCACGAAGTCAATGTCATCCAGCGCACGCGATAGGCGATCTTTGTCGCGCACGTCGCCAATAAAAAAACGCACGCGCGGGTCGTCGCCATATAACTTGGCCATTTCCCATTGCTTCATTTCGTCGCGCGAGTATATAACTAGGCGACGCGGGTTATATTTTGCCAGTGTCATTGGCACGAAGGTATGGCCAAATGAGCCCGTACCGCCGGTGATAAGGATGGATGAATTATTGAGCATAGTGGTTACTTCCCTTATTTTTCTGCGGCACTCATACCGCTTGATTCACAATGTCCAGATAGGTGCCGGTTCGCTTGATACCACCTTCGCCAAGTTCCACTACCCGCGTACAATTTTTCAAAGTGGTTAGACGGTGAGCGATAATGAGGATGGTGAGATCCTCACTCAGGTTTTCGATAGCTTGCATGACGGCTTGTTCGGTTTCGTTGTCCAGCGCGCTGGTGGCTTCGTCGAAGATAATGACATCGGCCTGCCTGTAAAGGGCGCGGGCGATGCCTATGCGCTGGCGCTGGCCACCGGACAGCCGGATGCCGCGCTCACCCACGAAGGTTTGGTATTGCTCAGGCCAGGTCTTGATAGTGTCGGCGATCTGCGCCTGGCGCGCCGCCTGCCTGACACGCTCATGGTCTATCTTGTCCTGCGGCACACCAAAAGCGATGTTTTCTTCAATGCTGCTGTCGGCGAGAAAGATAGCTTGCGGGACATGCGCGATATGGGCCTGCCAAGGGCGGTTGTTATCCATCGTAATGGGCTGACCATCAATCTCGAGCGCACCCTCTGTAGGCTGCAACAGTCCCATGACGACATCGAGCAGGGTGCTCTTGCCGCTGCCGGTCAAACCGATGAAACCAATG